>NZ_SCNC01000052.1:0-3579 GCF_005503635.1 Chryseobacterium sp. 2VB | reverse complement strand
GTTTAATTTTTCTCTTATTTGTTGCTTTATGTTGTTTGTATTTCGCGGTGTCTGTTGTACTACGCATTAGCTGGTACGCTCGGAGGGCTTCGTTGGTGCGATTTGATAAATGTAAAGTTATATTTTAATATCTGATTTTGTGCACATTATTTTGTGTGTCTTTTTTTTTTTAGATGTGTATAAGAGACAGCTAAAAAAGAAAATGAGAGGTACTAAAGTTAAAACGGGTTTCATCATTGTCCATTTATATTAATTTTCAAACATTTGGAAACAGTAAGGATTATTTATTTAATTTTTTGTAATGGCATTTCATTATTTCCGGGGTTGATAAAATATATGGGATTTCCTGAAATAAAGTAATTGTCGTCTGATTTATCAATGTAAATAACTCCCATCTCATCAGAAGAATCATTATATTTTATTTTAATTTTTTGATAATTAATTTCTTCAGCCTTTAATTTAGAATATTTATTTGTTGTTCCTTCTTCAGTAATATCCATAGAAATATCTTCAAGGGAATTTAGTATGATGTTAAAAATAGTTTTTACTTCGTCTCTATTTGAAGCTTCAAAATGATATTTTCCTTTCCAAAAATCAATACTTGTTTTCGTAATATTATTATCTTTTGAGAAAGATTTTTGTTGTACTGAAGATATTTTGCCTGAAGAATTTATTTTATAATGTTCCCATTTTTCAACATTTACTCCAGATTCATCTTCTACGATATCTAATAAATAAATTTCATTTTTATCAAGATAATAATATTTTGTTTTTACAGTTAATGCTTCTGAAAAATTAAAAGATTGGTAAATAACAATCGAGTCAGTTATTGTTTTATTTTTTTCAATATACAATGTCGTTTGGTAACTTAAATCTGCATTATTGCTTTTAGGAATATTATTTTTAATAAATAGTTCTATATTAGAAGCCAGTTTTCCAATAATGTTTTTTTTATTTATTGAGTTTAATTTTTCATAATTGAATTTGATTTTAGATAGGGTACATTTTGCATCATCTTCTTCAATTTGTTTTTCTGATCTATTAAAAAAAGTAGTTTTTAATTTACAAGTAGGATTGATAGAGCTGACAAAATTCAAATCAGAAATTAACTTATCACCATTCCAATTTTTATCAATGGATATTTCTTGGGAGAAAGATGGTTTTGAAACATTCTCTTGCGCTTTTTTGCAAGAAAAAATACTTAAAAAAGATAATAAAATAATTAGGTTTTTCATTTTTCTTTAATTGTTTTTATAACACTACTATTAAAATTTCCAGAATGCAAATGACTATTGTGAAGGCTTCCCCCATTACCAGCTCTTTTTAGCTTCTGACAGTACTCATTTATACCCTTTAAAACTTCTGTAAAATGGAAAAATATTGCACTATCTATTACCTTTTGATCTTGCTCAACAATACCTAAATAAAGTGTATCTACACTTCTTCCATTACAATGTTCCTGACTTGGAAAGCTTGAGCCTTCAGAAAAACAACTACCTGTTGTAGTTAGTTTGTATCCAGATTTAGCTAAATACCCAATAAATCCAGCAAAAGAATCTGCTCCAGTATATCTTCTTTGAGTTTTTGAAAAGCTATAAGCAATAGAAACACCATCTTTTTTATAATTTAAACTATCTGGCATTTTAATTAATTCAACATTATTTTTTCCCGCTTTATATAATAGCCAAATGATTCCTTTTTTAGGATGAGTTCCGTATTCTGCAATATCTCCATTTTCATATTTTACACGTCTAGATGTATTTCCTTCAGAAACATATTGATCAGAAAGAACTTTTGAATGAGTAGGTTTAGTGTTATAAACTTGTCCAACACCCTTTTCTTTAGTCGTATGCCAATCTACAGTAGTTATTTCATGCTCATTTCCTATTGAATCATGATAAACATATTTATATCTAGTTTCATTTCCTTCCTTTATTTTTTTAGGAATATGTTTTTCGATTTTATCATGATATATATGATAAGTTACAATATCTTTTGCATTAATATTATCACTTTTTGTACTATTATTGCCGCATGTAAAAGTCTTTGTTTTATTAGATCGTCCTAATTCTTCTACTTCTTTCAAAGCTTCTTCGAATTCCCAAACATAGGATTTTCCCTCTTTACCTTTATAAAATTGCTTTTTGCCATTTTTATCAATCCAAAATTCGTGTGTCTCTCTTTTGAACATTGAGTTGTCATCATATGCATCTTTCGTACTATCATAAACAACATAATTTTTTTCAGAAGCATGGGCTGTTGAATTTGGATAGTTTACAGCTAAGTAAAGAGCAGTTCTATTTTTTAATAGATTTTTATACATTTTTTTCTTAAAATGTTTTTCAACGTAGTCTAATTGTTGTTCTGCAGTTAATGACATCAAATGAGTTCTTGTTGTTCCAATTTCCTCTGCTGCAGCTTTTCCAAATTGTATTAATCCAATATATTTGTATTTACTATTTTCATCAGGATTTTTCCTAAAAGTACCACATTTAGGGCTAAATGAATATGCTGATTCTAGAGCTATAATTGTCATTAGCCAATTTGCCCCTTCATAATTTTCTTGTGGTAGTTCTAAATTTTTAGCAATTTGCACTACTTTCTTTCTAAACTCACAACTTACTTTTCCTCCCCATACTAAATCTTTATACTGTTCCTGACATATACAACTTCCTGGTTTATCTGGGTTTTGCGTATTCTGTACTCCCACCGCACTCTTCACCTTCTCCACCTGCATCAGGCCATCCGAATTTACCTCAAATTTCTGAGATTCTGCAGAAAGATCTTTGGAGATAATTTCTATAAAATAGTTTTGTGTATAGAAATTCGAATTGCCGATAGGAAAGCCTATTCCTTTTTCAGAACTCACTTTTGTAATGATAAATCCTGAGGTATCGTATACATCGGCAGGAATTTTAATCATTGCACTTCTATAAACTTCATGAGTGGATGTGGAATCATATTTCCAGATGACATACTGAATGTGTTTTTCCACCATATTCTTGGAGTGAATTCTGACCCTAACTTTATCTCCTACCGCTACTTTGGAAAGCTCTTTTCCTGTATCATCAATGAAAACAGCTTCTATAATATTACCTTTAGGATCCGACTGTTTAGGACCACCTTCTGGTCCGACAGGGAATTTTGGTGTGTGTTTCTGAGGCTGCGGCTTAGGTTTGGGGTGATTTTGAGGTTGGCTCTTATAATCAGGGTTGGCTACCTCTACATTCACCTGGCTGGCTCCCAGAATTTTCCCGGAGTAGGTGGCCGTAACATAATATTCATGATTCGGTCCTTCATTTCTGTCTCCTTTCATCAGAAACCGATTGGCCATCTGACGAAGGATTTTTTCATCAGACATTAAATGAATAGATACTTCCGCAATTCCTTTTTCATTGACGCGAGCCTTGTAGCTGCGTGTGTGACGGTTGTTTTTGTTAATACTGACATCGTGCCCTTTCCCAGGAGCGTCATCTTCCCAAAGGTGAAATTCAATTTCTTTATTAAACATCGCGATGCAGTGAGCCTGCGCAATAAGAGTATCACGGTAGCTGGCTGTATTGAAATCTTTTGCTCCTC
>NZ_SCNC01000051.1:0-5116 GCF_005503635.1 Chryseobacterium sp. 2VB | reverse complement strand
TAAAGACTTACTGGAAACAGTGAGTCTTTTTTGTTTTTATTCCCTCAAACAATAATTATTGAATAGAGCATCCCGATTTCAATCGGGACGGCAAAGGTTCGAATCCTTTCGCGCTCACATAAAGACTTACTGGAAACAGTGAGTCTTTTTTGTTTTTATTCCTTCAAACCATAATTATTGAATAGAGCATCCCGATTTCAATCGGGACGGCAAAGGTTCGAATCCTTTCGCGCTCACATAAAGACCTACTGGAAACAGTGAGTCTTTTTTGTTTTTATTCCCTCAAACCATAATTACTGAATAGAGCATCCCGATTTCAATCGGGACGGCAAAGGTTCGAATCCTTTCGCACTCACATAAAGACTTATTGGAAACAGTGAGTCTTTTTTGTTTTTATTCCCTCAAACCATAATTACTGAATAGAGCATCCCGATTTCAATCGGGACGACAAAGGTTCGAATCCTTTCGTACTCACATAAAGACTTATTGGAAACAGTAAGTCTTTTGTTTCTCCGTTAGCATGGGATTATAAAAACAGTATAAGACTATGATTTTTAAATATGTACAATTAATCAAGAAGCACTCATGAAAAATTAATTAAAAATTATTCCTTATTTTATTTTTTTATTCCAAAAAGTATTGTACCTTTGCAACCGCAAAAACGAAGTAAAATTCGTTACTGATGACACCTTCGGGGCGTAGCGTAGTCCGGTCATCGCGCCTGGTTTGGGACCAGGAGGTCGCAGGTTCGAATCCTGCCGCCCCGACTTAAAAAAATTTAGGGTGCGTAGCTCAGCTGGATAGAGCATCTGCCTTCTAAGCAGACGGTCAAAGGTTCGAATCCTTTCGCGCTCACATAAAGACTTATTGGAAACAGTGAGTCTTTTTTGTTTTTATTCCCTCAAACCATAATTACTAAATAGAGCATCCCGATTTGTAATCGGACGGCAAAACTTCGAATCCTTTCGCGCTCATATAAGACTTGCGGAAACATTAAGTCTCTTTGTTTTAATACCTACAATTACTCAAACGAAAAAAAAAGAAATAGGGCATCCGGATTCATCATTATTTATTGAAAATAAAAGTTTATTAACCGGATAACTTATCCTTCCTGTTGAAAAATCAATGTATAGCTTATATAAGATATCTCATTGTAACCGTATAAGCCCATATGATTCTGATGTATTATTTGATTTATTGTTCATTTTTCATCAGTAGATCTATTTTATATCTATTTTAAAAGTAGGATTTGCAGTATTAATTCTTAGTAAAAAACACAGGTAAAGAATCACTCACCCTTGTTAATAAATTATTTTTTATTTCTTGATTACATCTTCGCGCAAAGAACAAACATAACAGCTACTCCATAGTAAAGCCCATATACAGTACTCACACGCTATGAATATACATCATGCATACAACACAATATACAACCTTGAAGATGGCACAAAAATAAAATGATGTATATATGATGTATTCTATTATTCTTCCCGATTGTTTTTTTTTTGAAATTGCAAACAAGTTATCGATTCTAAAACACAAAGTAGATCAAAAAACCTTTATGATGCCTACAGGTGGGATTAATAATCCCACCCGTTTTTTTATAACCGGCATTGTACTTAATGACAAGAATTAATAAACTGAAGTCTGTAACATAATGAATTCAATTTTGTCTTGCATCATATTTAATTCTTGTATTAACTCTAATAAAGTATTTATTCTATGGCCATGAAGACATTGAAAAACTTTAATAGAATAATCTATTGCCTGATTTTTACATTTTGTTGTTCAAAACTGTTTCCACAACACTATAATGCACAGCAAATAGATACTTTACTTATAAAAACCAATGAAGAACTCAGAACGAGATTGTCTAACAAGGCTCAGGACTGCCGTTTTTTCTTACGGTATGTCTATTCAACCCGGGCGGTTTATTTCAGCGGAACTCAACAGCTGGACTCATCACTTATCTATCTCCATAAAGCTATGAAAATTGATCCCAATCCTTAGATATAGCCCATATAGCAAGGCATTATACAATAAACAAGTGGAATTTAGATTCAGCCAACTCTTATTTTAAAAAAGCCTTTGACCTGTTAGAAACCCAAAGGTTTAAGCATAATAAGTACCAAAGAGCAGTAGCCTTATATGATTATGGCATTTTTATGCAGGTACAGAAAAAAAATAACGAGGCTATTAATGCTTTCAGCCAATCTGTTAAACTGGCAAAAGAAGTAGACAGACCTCAGCTGATTTTAAATGATTACAGATTGCTTGCCTCGGTGTACAAGGCGCTAAAAAAAACTGACAAAGAAGTTGAATATTTAAATAAAGCAGCCTCACTAAATGATAGTATATACAATAACCTTAGCAGTGCTATCACATTATCTTTCAATAAAATAACTAAAGAAGATGAGGAAGAAAAAATGAAAGCTAAAAATCAAGCAGTTTTATGGTATGGAGGGATTTCATTTGTAATCATTACTGTATTGTCTCTTTATTTTTATCAGCAGATTAAAAGAAAGAAAAAAAAGCTTGTAGAAAGCAAACAAATCATTCTTCAGCAGGAAGAAGAAACAAAAATTCTAAAAAGAAAGCTCAGTGAAAATCATGAGCAGATCATCCAGCTGGCAAAGAAAAACAGTGTTGGCTTTTTATCACTATTTCAGAAGACTTATCCTGAAGTCTGCCAGCAGCTTTTAAAAATCAATCCTCGTCTTTCTCATTCCGATTTATCTTTCTGTGCTATGATATGGTTAGGATTCTCTTCAAAAGAAATTGCACAATATTCTTCAATGGAGCACAGATCTGTACAAACAAAGAAATACCGTTTACGCAAAAAATTATACCTTGATGCAGAAAGTGATCTCTATCAATCTATCAAATCAATAGCTGAAACTGAATAATTTTAATGAAAACGATGGTGGTTATCTGCAAATGGGTTTCATCATGACATTATACTAAAAATCCCTCAACCGTAATTGAGGGATTTTAATTACATTCTGATTTTATTTCAGTCTGTATGTATTTCCATTCCAAAGGTAAGTTTTGGAAGAATGTTTTTTCTTCTCTCTGTCTTTCTCATCTACTTCCATATCTTCCACTTTTAAGATAAATGCATTGGGAATTCCTCCTTTATCATTTGGAAAAATATATTCTTCACTGTGATAAAAAGCACCGGCATCCCCTACATTCATTAATTGCGGAAGAGCAATCAGTTTTTTATCTTTAAAAAGAACGTACTGATCATAGCCGGCAATTCCACAGGCTTCTCCGGAAACTGAAGCTTTAAGAGTAAATTCTACATTTTGAAACTTGTGGCTGCTTTCTATATTGAAAGATCCGAAACTTAGCTCCTCTCCTTTTCCTGTATCAAAATATACCTCATCCATAAGTATACTTCCTTCCATTACTTTGATTCCGGCAATATTCTGCTTTTCAGTCTCATTGAATTCTTTGTTCTTCCTGTCAATTGTTTTGGAAAGCCCAAAAAGGAAATCGTACCCGTTTTTATTGCGGTATCCTACACAAAGATTACCACCCCAAATATATCCTTCCACTGTATTTTCACCTTTCTGATATGATATTTTATACCAGTTGGCAGCTCTTTCTCCCAATTTCAGAATGCCTTCTTCTTTTTTCAGAACCATTATCTGCTGATTGGTCTGAAGTGAATCTACAATCCGGGCATTTACTGTGGGATCTAATCTCACCCGGGTCCAATCTGTAAAGATCTTCTGCGTTTTATTTTCTTCAAAACCAAAGATACCATCTGCATATACTTCATTTTCCTGAGCTGTAAAAAACTGCAGCATCAGTAAAAGTAAAGCTGTCCATAAAGTTTTCATATTCGTATTTTGTTTTTTTGTGTGTTATTTTTCAAGCAGAAGACTTACCCATTCTTCACGCTGCAACTTCTTTTTAAGCTCTAGTCCGCTCTCTTTACATACTTCCAGAATATCATCTACATCAAAGAAGCAAAGGCCTGAAAGTAATAATTTTCCACCGTCATTCAATACAGAAACATAGGTTGGGATATCTGAAATCAGGATATTCCTGTTGATATTGGCTAAAATGATATCATAATTTTCTTTTCCTAAGTTTTCTGCGGTTCCCTGTTCAATATCCAGTTCTACATTATTTCTTACTGCATTTTCTTTTGAGTTTTCTACTGACCATTCATCAATATCGATAGCTTTGGTATCTCCGGCACCCTGCTGTTTTGCATAAATGGCTAATACGGAAGTTCCGCATCCCATATCCAATACTTTTTTACCCTTGAAATCAATATCCATCATTTGCTGGATCATCAAATGGGTTGTAGGGTGATGCCCCGTTCCGAAAGACATTTTAGGCTGAATGATAATTTCATGCATTCCCGGTACAGATTCGTGGAACTCTGCTCTGATCAGTACTTTATCATCGATATTAATTGGAGAAAAATTCTTTTCCCATTCTTCGTTCCAATTGATATTCGGCATTTCTTCAAAAGAAAATTCGATTTTTACGTTTTCGTTTTCAAAGATCGGAAGTCCTTTCAACTGATCTTCGTGAAACAAATCTGTCTGGATATATCCTAAAATTCCGTCAATTTCTTCTGTAAAGCTGTCAAAGCCTATTTCTATAAGCTCTGCCATTAATATCTCATTCCAGGGTTGTAATGGAGAAATTTTGAAATTGAATTCTAAATAATTTTGCATGTGAATAATTTCTGCAAAAATACTAATGTTATTACTGTTAAAAAAATGATGGAGTCATTTTTGGCTGAAACCGGGGAGTTTTATGTTTTTTTAAATTGTGGATGTAGTAAAAAAGTTTATTTGTGAATTTTTTCTCCCACAAATTATACGGATGACACAGATGATTGCATCGTATTTTCAATAGAGGCGGGTTTTAGCCCGTCTTCAAAATCATGACAAATTTCCATTGGCTTCAGCCGAAACTTATTTTTTCTATCCTAAAGGCTATGTAGATTTTTTAAAATGCGAAAGATTGTAAGTTTGGGCTCCTATGTTTGCAAAAGAATAAATTTACATACAAAGCAAAAGGGGTGAGAGAACAGTTTTGGCTAAATAACTCAGGAAGTATATTGTGCTTTAGAAATGTCCTCACTTCT
>NZ_SCNC01000050.1:0-5215 GCF_005503635.1 Chryseobacterium sp. 2VB | reverse complement strand
GGACATACTTGCACCCCAGCCCCAGCCGCGGTTCCAGCCCCAGCCCCAATATGGGCTGTAACCACCATACCATCCCCACGGAGATCCCCATCCCCATGAGTTGTCATAGTAGTTCGTTTGTGAACCTGCATAAAGTCCCCAATCTGAATCTGTAGCATTGGAATTCCAATTGGTGTTGGTATTGCTCCAGTCATTATATCTGTTTTGCTGCTCTCTGGAATTCGTCTGTGCATTCTGAATTACATTGGAATCCTGATAGTAGTCATAATATTCTCCTACTCTGTTTCCGCTATCATTGATGATAACTCCTTCAGGTAGCGTATCCTTATTGGGGTCGTAATACACCCCATCTGTCTCGCTATACCCTCCCATCTGAGCACCACAAGACACAAGTAATAATCCGCCCGATACAGCCAATATCCCTTTGGATCTTAGCAGACCAAGCAAATTTTTATGTATATTTCTTTTCATGATAACGTAAAAATTTTTAATTTAAATTATATTTGCAATCTGTACCAAAAATGTACCAAAATACTGGTAAAAAAATCTATCAAAAATAGATTTTTATTTTTAGATAACAATAATGTACAAAAGTTAAAAAAATTAAAAAAAATAATGGCAAAACTAACCTCAAGAAGCGAAGATTACAGCAAATGGTATAATGAGCTGGTTGTAAAAGCTGATTTAGCTGAAAACTCAGGCGTGCGTGGATGTATGGTGATCAAACCGTATGGCTATGCGATCTGGGAAAAAATGCGTGATGAAATGGATAAAAAGTTCAAAGAAACAGGTCACGTTAACGCATACTTCCCGCTTTTTGTGCCCAAGAGTTTGTTTGAGGCTGAGGAAAAAAATGCAGAAGGTTTTGCAAAAGAATGTGCTGTTGTTACCCACTACAGGTTAAAAACCGATCCGGACAACCCATCCAAACTGATTGTAGATCCGGATGCAAAACTGGAAGAAGAACTTATTGTTCGTCCTACTTCAGAAGCAATTATCTGGAATACCTACAAAAACTGGATTCAGTCTTACAGAGACTTGCCGATATTAATCAACCAATGGGCGAATGTTGTTCGTTGGGAAATGAGAACACGTCTTTTCTTAAGAACCGCAGAGTTCTTATGGCAGGAAGGGCACACCGCTCACGCTACAAAAGATGAAGCTGTGGAAGAAGCAGAAAAAATGAATAAAGTATATGCTGATTTTGCAGAAAACTTTATGGCTATTCCAGTTATTCAGGGGTTGAAAACACCTTCTGAAAGATTTGCAGGAGCCGATGAGACTTATTGTATTGAAGCATTGATGCAGGACGGAAAAGCTTTACAGGCTGGAACCTCTCACTTCTTGGGACAAAATTTCGCAAAAGCATTTGATGTAAAATTCACCAACAAAGAAGGAAAAATTGAACATGCATGGGCTACCTCATGGGGAACTTCTACCCGTCTAATGGGAGCATTAATCATGACCCACTCTGATGATTTCGGATTGGTACTGCCTCCTACCCTTGCTCCAATCCAGGTCGTGATTGTTCCTATCTTTAAAGGAGAAGAGCAGCTGGAGCAGATCAGTGAAGTGGCTTTGGATATTCAGGCTAAACTGAGAGCAAAAGGAATTTCTGTGAAGTTTGATAATGACACCCAGAACAAACCAGGATGGAAATTTGCAGAATATGAATTGAAAGGAGTTCCTGTAAGAATTGCTATGGGACCTAGAGACCTTGAAAATAAATCTGTGGAAATCGCAAGAAGAGATAACCTGACTAAAGAAGTGCGTTCTATTGAAGGACTTGATTCTTATATCGAAGATCTGTTGAAAACCATTCAGCAGGACATTTATAACAAAGCATTTGAATTCAGAAAAAATAATATCACGAAAGTGGATACTTATGAAGAATTCAAAAAAGTTCTGGAAGAAAAAGGTGGATTCATCTATGCACACTGGGATGGGACGGCTGAAGAAGAGGAACAGATCAAGGATGAAACGAAGGCAACCATCAGATGTATTCCTTTGGATGATGATGTAGAAGAAGGAATTTCATTGATCTCAGGAAAACCATCTAAGAGACGCGTGTTATTTGCAAAAGCCTATTAAAAATATTAATGATTTAGAAAAAAATCGTTAATATTTAAAGAAATATTCAAAAAAAAGTGACATTTGGACGGATTTTTGTTTAAATTTATCTCAACATTAATCAAAAAAATTTATTATTATGTCTTTAAATGTCATTGATTTAATTAAAGGACAATTAGGTCCCGCATTGGTTTCACAGGCTGCATCGCAGTTTGGAGAAAGTGAATCCGGTATTTCTAAAGCAATTGGCGGATTATTACCTGCTGTAGTAGGTGGATTAGCCAATAATGCAGATAAGCCTGGCGTTGTGGATGCAATTACACAAGCCTCTTCAAGTGGAATTTTAGGAAATTTATTAGGAGGTTCGTCCAGCAGTCCTGTTATTTCAAACTTGTTGTCTTCCATTTTTGGAGATAAAGTAGGTGCGTTAGTGAATTCCATTGCCAGTTTTTCAGGTGTCAGCAATACCTCTGCAGGTTCTTTGTTAAACCTGGTGACTGGAGCTACAGTAGGCACTATTGGAAAATATGCAGCAGACAATAATCTGGGTGCTTCAGGTATTTCCAGCTTACTGCATGATCAGAAAGGCATTGTTTCTTCTTTACTGCCTGCAGGTCTTTCTTTGGCATCCTTTGGATTAGGAGCTGAGAATTGGTTTGGACAGGCTAAAGAAACGGTTTCTTCAGTAACGTCTACTGCTAAAGATAACATCGCTGAAGGTGTTGCTACAGCAAGAGAAAATGTTTCAGAAGGAGCAAGAGAAGTAAGAGAACGATTTGAAAATAATAACAACAATAATCAAGGCGGAGGTTCAATCTGGAAATGGTTGCTTCCGCTTTTATTATTGATAGCTGCTGCTTATTTCTTATGGAAACAGTGTGAGAAAAAGCAGACGACTACCACTACTACCACAACATCTGACTCAGCAGCAACCAGTACAGCAACAGATACTGCTGCTACAACGGGAACAGCAACCCCTGCTCCGGCAACAGCTAAAACAGATGAAGACATTGATCTTAACGGAGTGATGTTAAAAGGTTATAAAGGAGGAATGGAAGATCAGATGATTACATTCCTGAAATCCGGAAACTATAAAAATGCCGCTGATGATGCAGCATTGAAAGATAAGTGGTACGATTTCGATCACGTAAATTTCAAAATGGGAAGTGCTACTGAACTTGAGGCAGGTTCACAAGGGCAATTGGATAACCTAGTGGCGATCCTTAAAGCTTTCCCAGATGCAAAAATCAAAATCGGGGGTTATACGGATAAAACCGGAAACGAAGCCAACAATGTAAAACTATCAAAAGCCAGAGCTGAATATATCAAGGCTGCTTTAGTAAAAGCAGGAGTTGGTGCTCAGGTTTTAGAAGCTGAGGGCTATGGAAGTAAATTTGCTAAAGTTGATGCTACAGCTTCTGATGCTGAAAGAGCTGCAGACAGAAAAATGGCTGTAAGATTTGCTAAATAATCTTTAGATTCAATAAAAATTAGATCCCGGAAAGCAAATTTCCGGGATTTTTTTATCCGATGATTTTTCTGTTTACATTTATTTAATTAAATTTGTTAGTCATTTCTAACATTTATGAACTTCAATATAAAAAGCGCCTGGCGAAAAGATAAAACAAACCATTCCCTGTCAGAGGTTTACTCATCAATCAAAGTCCCTAAAAATGCAACTTTCTGGAGAAAGTATCTTGCATTTGCAGGACCAGGACTGATGATAGCTGTAGGTTATATGGACCCGGGAAACTGGGCAACAGATATTGCCGGGGGAGCCCAATTCGGTTATACACTCCTTTCGGTCATCCTTATTTCCAATATTTTTGCAATGGTTTTACAGCACTTATCCGTAAAACTTGGTGTTGTTGCAGAAAGAGATCTTGCCCAGGCCTGCAGAGACCACTTCAGTCCTACCACGAATTTTATTCTTTGGGTGTTCTGCGAAATCGCCATTGCGGCCTGTGATCTTGCCGAGGTTATCGGTTCTGCTATTGCGTTAAATTTGCTATTTCATATCCCGCTGACCTGGGGAATTGTTATTACAACAGTAGATGTATTAATCATCCTTTTACTTCAGGCAAAAGGCTTCCGATGGATCGAAAGTATTGTAGGAGGACTTATCTTCATTATTCTGGCGTGTTTCGTATATGAAATCGTTATCTCAAAGCCTGCTTTCAATGAGATTCTGGGAGGTTTGGTTCCACAAAAGGAAATCATTCAGAATCCTGCCATGCTTTATATAGCAATCGGGATTTTAGGAGCTACCGTAATGCCACACAATCTGTATCTGCACAGCAGTATTGTACAGACCAGAGATTATACCCGTGATACCGAAGGAAAAAAAGAAGCCATAAAGTTTGCCACCATAGACAGTACCGTTTCATTAATGTTGGCATTTTTCATCAATGCAGCAATTCTTATTCTGGCTGCTGCTACATTCCATACTACAGGTAATGAACATGTGGCGGATATTCATGATGCCTATAAAATGTTAACCCCAATTTTAGGAGCTTCTATGGCTAGTATTGCATTTGCGATTGCTTTATTGGCGTCCGGGCAAAACTCCACATTAACAGGAACTCTTGCCGGGCAGATCGTCATGGAAGGCTTTCTGAACATCAGATTAAAACCATGGCTGAGAAGACTGATCACCAGACTTATCGCTGTAATCCCGGCACTTATTGTTGCCATTCTTTACGGTGAACAGGGAACAACTGAATTATTGGTTTTAAGTCAGGTAATTCTTTCCATGCAGCTAAGCTTTGCCGTTGTTCCACTGGTAATGTTTACCAATGATAAAGCCAAAATGGGTGAATTTGTCAATAAACCATTCCTGAAAATCTGTGTATGGATTATTTCCATTATTATTATTGTTTTAAACCTTTATCTGTTATATCAGACATTTACAGGAGAATAAAGGTACAATGACAGTTTTTAAATTGACTGTTGGACATTATTAAGTGAATGGTTAATGGTCAATTTTGCTTTGCAAAGTCAATTTTTTATCCTACTCCACAATAAATTCACAAGCGAAGCGCATTGACGTATTCACCATTGATAAATGAATGGTCAATGGTCAATTTTTGCTTTGCAAAGTCAATTATTAATCCTACCCTACAACCAATTCACAAGCGAAGCGCAT
>NZ_SCNC01000004.1:0-268421 GCF_005503635.1 Chryseobacterium sp. 2VB | reverse complement strand
GGAGGATGGATGAATACGGTAAAAGTAGTTTTAGGATTCGTAGAACTGGCATTGGCATTGAAATTCTTGTCTAAAGCTGATCTTGTATCCAAAACATTCTTCTTAAAAAGAGAGCTTTTCATTGCCATCTGGATTATTATTGCATTAGGATTGGCATTATACTTATTAGGATTCATCAGATTCCCGCATGATGATAAAAAGCCTAAAATCTCCATAACAAGGAAGATATTGGGAGTATTGGGAATTGGTTTTGTGATTTACCTGGTTCAGGGGTTAATTCCATCTGACCGTCCTAAAATTCAGTTATTAAGCGGAATCTTACCTCCTCTGAATGTGAGCTATTTCCATGATGAAAAAGACGGGATTTTAGGAATGCATCCGGAGCACGACTTCTTCAAAGCTGTGGAACTGGCCAAAAAAGAGGATAAACCCATCCTGATCGACTTTACAGGATACGGTTGTGAAAACTGTAGAAAAATGGAGGAATTTGTTTGGAGCGAACCGGATATCTTACCGATTCTTCAGAACGATGTAGTACTGGCTTCTCTCTATGTAGACGACAAAGAAGAACTTCCTGAGGATCAGAAAACCAAAATTAACCTGGGTGACGGACAGATCAAAAAGGTAAAAACAATTGGAGACAGATGGAGTTTATTCCAGCAAGTGAACTTTAACAACAACTCTCAGCCTCACTATGTTTTAATTACTCCGGACGGCAAAGTAATCAACACGCCTGTTTCAGGATATATGCCTAAAGAGGATTTCAAAAAATTCCTTGAATGCGGGGTAAATTATTATGCCCACTGATAAAATTCATTTTTAAATAGCCTTAGCTTAAGATATCTGCATCTAAGTTAAGGCTATCATTTAATATTAGTTCTTTATTTCGAGTTCGATCACATATCCCTCATGTCCTCTTACATTGATAAAGTTCCCTCCTTCAAATCCCAGATACTGTCCTTTAATTCCGGTAAGCCTTCCTGTAAATTCAGGTTTTTTATCCAAAGTAAATGAAGAAACTTTTTCCGGTTTTTCAAAAGGATAATCAAACATCCACAGCTCTTCACCATCGCTGTAAAATTTCTGGAAATCGTCAGGAAAATATTCTTTTATCTTTTGTCGGAAATCGGCAAGGTCTACTTCTCCTTCAAAATCATCCTGCAGCATCTTTCTCCAATTGGTTTTATCTGCCAGATGTTCTTTTAAAGCTACTTCTATCATTCCTGCTTCATAACGGTTTTCCGTTCTTGCGATAGGCAATGCAAAAGTTGCACCCTGATCAATCCATCTTGTAGGAATCTGTGTATTTCTGGTTACGCCTACTTTTACATCTCCTGTATAGGCCAGATAAACAGTGTGTGGCTGCAGCTGAATCTGTTTTTCGATCTCAAGATCGCGTTCCGCAATATCTAAATGTGCTGTAGAAAGTTCCGGGCGGATAATGGTATCGCTTGCATAAGGGCTTTCAAAAAAACAATTTTTGCAGAATCCCATTCTGTAAATTGGTTTATTTTCACCACAATTTACACACTGGAATCCTGTATGTTTTATGCTTAACTCCTTTCCAAACAGCTCATTCATGTGGATCAGATCCCCGGAAAGATTGAGATAGTATTGGATTGGCTTAGCATCGTAGCTTGTCATCTTTAAAATTTGCCCTTGAAACTGCATAATGATGTTTTTAAGTATAAGTAAATATAGAAATTTTATTTGATCTTTTTTTGCAATTTAATCTCATCCAGCTCCTTTTTTAGAGCATTTATCTGGCTTTGAAGTTTTTGCAATTCCGGATTATTTATATTTTTTGACTGAGGTGAATACTGCCATATCAGATGAATATCCTTCACTAATTCATTATGTTCATCCAGTCTTTTTTTACTGATGGTAACACTGTCGTTCAAAAGGGTGATCCTTAAAAAATTCTGTGTTTTTTCTTTAAATGACTCATGATTAATAATAGCCAGCTCAGGATGGCTTTCCTTAATAATTCTGATATATTTTTCCGACCTCTCTTTCAATGTTTCATTCTCCCATTTCTTTTTGGTAAGCAATATACTCGGAATCAAAATAATAACGGAAAGTAAGCTTATCCATACAGAAACTTTACGATTATTGCTGTTTTTTTCTCTGTAATACTTCTGATATCCTAACACGAGGCTTAATACCCAGGTTCCCACCGCTATAAAAAAACAATTGATAAGATAAAAATAAAAGCCTCCCCAAAAATATTCCCAGTTTCCATTAGCAATACCAAATCCTGCTGTGCACAAAGGAGGTATACATGCTGTAGAAACTGCCACCCCCGCGATAACTTTGATTGCTTCTTTCCTTACGATCCCCAGAAACCATGCAAGTCCTCCAAGCAGGGCTAAAAAACAGTCAAAAATCGTTGCCGTTTTAAAGCTTTCAAGCTGTGAAGTTTCTGAATGAAAAGGAGAAACCAGAAAATATAATGTGGAAGAACAAATGGCCACTACAATCATCAAAAGCCAGTTATAAACACCAAGCTTTATAAGCCTCCTGTTTCCTATAGAAAACCCAAATGCAATTCCAACAACAGGTCCCATCAATGGAGAAATAAGCATTGCACCAATTACCGCAGCCGGGCTATTAACATTTAACCCAATACAAGCAATACCCATGGAAATTACCAGAAGCCAGAGATTATGACCGCGGAAATAAATACCTTCCTCTATCTCGCCAAATGTAAATTCTTCATCTTCTTCCTTGGGAAGTACAAATAACTTTTGAAGATTTATCATTGATTTATATTTTCAGACAAAAGTATAAAAACGTCATTCAAGTTTTATTAATAAATTTGTCTATTAAAATCAACAAATGAATTATCTTGTAACCGGAGGAAGCGGCTTTATTGGTTCCCATCTAATAGAGAAATTATTAAAAAATGGACATTCTGTCATAAACATTGACAATTTTGATAATTTCTATGACTATCAGGTAAAAATTAAAAATACTTTAGAGTCAATCGGTAAAAATTCGGATTTTGAATTCTCGGATAAAGAGACGGATATTCCGCGTTTGGTTTCCCTCACCCATTCTGACCAATATTCCCTCTATTGGCAGGATATCAGGGACCTAAAAGGTCTTGAAAACATCTTTAAGAATCATCATATTGACATGGTGATCCATCTTGCTGCACTTGCCGGTGTTCGCCCTTCTATTGAACGTCCTCTGGAGTACGAAGAAGTGAATGTACGGGGTACTATGAATCTTTGGGAACTGTGTAAGGATTTCCATATTAAAAAATTCATCTGTGCATCTTCGTCAAGTGTTTATGGAAACAATGAAAAAATTCCCTTTGCGGAAACAGATAATGTAGACAATCCTATCTCTCCGTATGCTGCTACCAAGAAAAGCGGAGAAATTATAGGACATGTTTACCATAATCTATACCATATAGATATGATCCAGCTCAGGTTTTTTACAGTATATGGACCAAGACAGAGACCTGACCTTGCCATACACAAGTTCACAAAGCTTATTTCGGAAAATCAGGAAATCCCTTTCTATGGTGACGGAAATACGGCCAGAGACTATACTTATATAGATGATATCATTGATGGAATTACCAAATCTATTCTTTATCTGGAAAACAATTCAGGAATTTATGAAATTGTGAATCTGGGTGAAAACCAGGTAATCACTTTGTCTGCAATGGTGGCTACTATTGAAAAGGCATTGGGAAAATCTGCCATCAAAAAAATTCTGCCAATGCAGCCGGGAGATGTCACAAAAACGAATGCCGATATTACAAAAGCAAAGGATTTAATAGGGTATAATCCGGCCACAGACTTCCAAAATGGCATAAAAAAATTTGTGGAATGGTTTTTGAGAAAACGACAATAAGTAAATGGCTGACATAGCTGCCAGTTAGTTTGTGACAGACATTTATAAGAAAAAATTATAAAAAGAATTGAAAATCAAGTATAAAAAAGTTTATTATACAACCTATTTTTATACTTTTGCAAAAAATTAGAAAATTATGTACTGGACATTAGAATTAGCTTCATATCTAAGTGACGCACCTTGGCCAATGACAAAAGCAGAGCTTATTGACTACGCAATCAGAACTGGTGCACCAATGGAAGTAGTAGAAAACCTTCAGGCTATTGAGGATGAAGGAGAAATTTATGAATCTATCGAAGAAGTATGGAGTGACTATCCTACTGACGAGGATTTCCTTTGGAACGAGGACGAATATTAATAAAGCGATAAGCTTTAGGCTGCGTGCTTAGAGCTTTTTTGCCCTTTTTATATATAATTTACACGATAAGTGTTATTTAAAACGCTTAAAGCATTTTGCATTAAGCATAAAGCAAAAAATTTATGAGTTTTTTAAACAAAGTTCTTAAAGGGTTTTTGGGAGACAAAAAAGCGCAGGACCTAAAAGAAGTAAAAAAAGTTGTAACAAAAATCAGAGCTGTAGAACCTAACATCCAACAATTGTCAGATGATGGGTTGAGACAAAAGACGGCTGAGTTTAAAGAGAATATAAAATCTGCAACCAGCAAGATCACCGCTCAAATAGAACAGATAAAAGAGCAGATAAAAAATTCAACCAACGTTGATGAAAAAGAAGCTCTTTTCTCAAAAATTGAGTCTTTAAAGAAAGAATCTTACGAAATTGAAGAAAAAGTTCTGGTTCAGATTCTTCCCGAAGCTTTTGCATTGATCAAAGAAACGGCAAGAAGATGGGCTCAGAATGGAGAAATCCGTGTAACGGCTAGTGACTGGGACAGAGAACTGGCTGCTGCGGGAAAAGATTTCGTCAGCATTGAGGGAGACACAGCTGTTTGGAAAAACTCATGGGACGCTGCCGGAACTCCTGTAGTTTGGGATATGGTCCACTATGATGTTCAGTTTATCGGAGGGATTATTCTTCACAGTGGTAAAATTGCCGAAATGGCAACCGGTGAAGGTAAAACTTTGGTAGGAACATTACCTATTTATTTAAATTCACTTCCTGAAAGAGGGGTACACGTTGTAACCGTGAACGATTATCTTGCAAAAAGAGACTCGGCATGGATGGGACCTCTTTATCAGTTCCACGGTATGTCTATCGATTGTATTGATAACCACCAACCGAACTCGGACGGAAGAAGAAAAGCATACAACTCGGATATTACCTATGGAACGAATAACGAATTCGGTTTCGATTATCTGAGAGACAACATGGTGACATCACCTTCAGAACTGGTACAAAGAGAACTTAACTTTGCTATCGTAGATGAGGTGGACTCTGTATTGGTAGATGACGCCAGAACACCATTGATCATTTCAGGTCCGGTTCCTCAGGGAGACAGACAGGAGTTTGATGTTCTTAAGCCTTCTATCGACAGAATTGTTGAAGTACAAAAGAAAACCGTTTCCGCTATTTTCAATGAAGCGAAGAAATTAATCGCTGCAGGAAATACAAAAGAAGGTGGTTTCAAATTACTTCAGGCATACAGAGGTCTTCCAAAAAACAGACAATTAATCAAATTCTTATCGGAAAGCGGAAACAGAGCATTGCTTCAGAAAGTTGAAGCACAATACATGCAGGACAACAACCGTGATATGCCGATTGTAGATAAAGATCTTTACTTCGTAATCGAGGAGAAAAACAATCAGGTTGATCTTACAGACAAAGGTGTTGAATACATGTCTCAAGGTAACTCTGATCCTAACTTCTTCGTACTTCCGGATATCGGAACTGAGATTGCTGAAGTAGAAGCTAAAAATCTTCCCAAAGAAGAAGAGTTCGAAGCTAAAGAAAAACTTTTCGCTGAATTTGCTGAAAAATCTGAGCGTGTTCACACCATGAGCCAGCTATTGAAAGCTTACACGTTATTTGAAAAAGATGATGAGTATGTGGTGATTGATGGTGAAGTAAAAATCGTTGATGAGCAGACAGGTCGTATCATGGAGGGACGTCGTTATTCAGACGGTCTTCACCAGGCAATTGAAGCGAAAGAGAATGTAAAAATTGAGGCAGCTACTCAAACTTTTGCAACCATCACGCTTCAGAACTATTTCCGTATGTACAACAAGCTTGCGGGGATGACAGGTACTGCTGAAACCGAAGCTGGAGAACTTTGGGAAATCTACAAATTAGACGTTGTGGTAATTCCTACCAACCGTCCTATTTTAAGACATGACAAACAAGACCTGGTTTTCAAAACGAATAGAGAAAAATATAATGCTGTCATCGAAGAAATTGAAAAATTAACAGCACAGAAAAGACCTGTACTTGTAGGTACTACTTCTGTTGAAATTTCTCAATTACTATCAAAAGCACTTCAATTAAGAAAGATCCCACACCAGGTATTGAACGCAAAGCTTCACAAAAAAGAAGCGGAAATTGTAGCTGGAGCAGGACAGCCGGGAGTTGTAACCATTGCAACCAACATGGCAGGACGTGGTACGGATATCAAGCTTTCTAAGGAAGTAAAAGATGCGGGAGGTTTAGCGATTATCGGTACTGAAAGACACGATTCAAGACGTGTTGACAGACAGTTGAGAGGTAGAGCGGGACGTCAGGGAGATCCGGGAAGTTCTCAGTTCTACGTATCTCTTGAAGATAACTTAATGCGTTTGTTCGGTTCTGAAAGAATTGCTAAAATGATGGACAGAATGGGGCATAAAGAGGGTGAAGTAATTCAGCACTCTATGATCAGTAAGTCTATTGAAAGAGCTCAGAAGAAAGTGGAAGAAAATAACTTCGGAACAAGAAAAAGGCTTCTTGAGTACGATGATGTTATGAATAAGCAGCGTGACGTAATCTACAAGAGAAGAAAGAATGCTCTTTTCGGAGACCACTTGAAGTATGACATCACCAATATGATTTTTGATGTAGCTAATTCTATCGTTGCGAAAGGGAAAGCTTCAGGAAATTATAAAGATTTTGAATACGAAATCATTAAAACATTCACAATGGAATCTCCGGTTTCTCAAAGTGATTTTAATAATAAAAACGTTCAGGATCTGACGAATATCTTATTCAAAGCAGCTCAGGAAGACTACAAAATGAAGCTGAACCTATTGAAAGAAAAATCATTCCCAATCATTGAGAATGTATACCAAAATCAAGGTTCAATGTTCAAAATGATCCAGGTTCCATTCACAGACGGACACAAAACAATGACAATTGTAGCTGATCTTAAAGAAGCTTACGATACTCAGTGTGAAAGTTTAGTGAACGATTTTGAAAAGAATATCACTTTATCAATTATCGATGAAAACTGGAAGCTTCACCTTCGTGAGATGGACGACTTAAGAAGATCTTCACAAGGAGCTGTTTACGAGCAGAAAGATCCATTGGTAATTTACAAGCAGGAATCTTTCCACTTATTCAGTGAAATGATCGATAAATTAAACAAAGAAATTATTTCTTTCTTATATAAAGGCGAAATTCCGGCTTAAGAAAAATTTAATAATATCATCTAAAAACCGCTCTGGCATTGGCCATAGCGGTTTTTTGTTATTCAGTATATAATAATTTTATGATAAATATCAATATTATTATTTATTTAGAACAGTTAAAAATAATATATTTGCAGAAAATTTGAGTTTCATGAAAAATGTACTGATCTGTGCTTCCGCACTGGGAACAATATTGGTTTCTGCGCAAAAAAAAGACACCATCAAATCCAATGACATTGAAGAAGTAGTTGTTAACGGAAGATATTATCAGAAGTACAAGCTGAATGAGGTTTCAGGTTCACTGAGAATTCAGACGCCTATTCTTGAGCTGCCACAAAATGTACAGTCTGTAAGTTCACAGGTTCTTGCTGATCAGATGACTCTAAATATGTCTGAAGGAATAGTCCGTAACGTAAGTGGGGCAAGAAAAGTAGAACACTGGGATAATGTATATTCCAATGTTTTCATGAGAGGAGCAGGTATTGCTACTTTCATGAACGGGATGAATGTTTCTTCTACTTGGGGACCCATCAATCCTGACGCATCTATCATAGACAGAATAGAGTTTGTAAAAGGTCCTGCCGGATTTATGGGATCTATGGGAGATCCTGCCGGATTTTATAATGTAGTAACTAAAAAACCTACAGGAAAGTTTGCCAACAGTGTGCGTTTCACAACGGGAAGCTATAATCTTTTCAGAGGAGAAGCTGATCTGGATGGAGTTCTTGTAAAAGACGGGGTTTTAGACTACCGTATCAATTTGATGGGAAGCTCTAATAAATCCTGGGTGGAAAATGACAAAACAAACAAATTCATTGTTGCCCCTTCCATTACTTTCAGACCTACAAAGACGACTACATTTACAGCACAATACAATTATCAGTATTTAAAATTCAACCAGCCGGGAGCTTATCTGATGTCAAATGACGGATACGCTTCACTGAATGTACATACCAACTTTAATGATCCGAACTTCAAGAAAACTGAAGTAAAAGATCAGAGTTTATTTTTAAGTTTAGACCAAAAACTTTTCAAAGATTGGGTTTGGAGCACACAATATGCTTATATGGACCTGAATTACGACGGAGGTTCTTGGTGGGGAACTTTTGATGCGAACAATAAGAATGTTTTCAACAGAACCTTAAGCAACTGGCAGGCAAAAGGAAAAAATCACATTTTCCAAACCTATGTAAGAGGTAAGCTTAACACAGGAAACATTGTACATAAAATAATTGCAGGATTCGATTATGGAGACAGAAAGTATAATGCAGACTTTTCATCTTTTGCCGGAGGTCCTTTCCCTATTAATATTTATAATGTAAATTATGGAGTAGATCCTTCAAAACTTCCTTCTTCTGACTTTTATAGCTTAAACACTTCTGCTCCGTTTTATAACGATCAGGGGGTAAAATATACTTCATATTATGCTCAGGATCAGATTGAAATGTTTAATAATAAATTGAGATTAACATTAGCAGGAAGGTATACCAGCGGTAAAACCTATTCTGCATACCCTAATCTGAGCCCTGGAACTCCTGTTGTACCAGATACAGCGGGTGAATTTACCCCAAGAGTTGGAGTGAGTTATTCTATTAATGAAAACTTTTCTGCTTACGGAATCTATGATAAGACTTTTGTACCACAATCCGGAACAGGAATTCATCAGACCCTGATTACAGATCCTTTCAGAGGTCAGAATATTGAATTTGGATTGAAGAAAGACTGGTTCGGTGGAAAATGGAACTCTACCTTCGCAGTATACGAAATCAGAAGACAAAATATTCTTGTAGCAGGAAACGCTAATGAAAACGGTGGAGTTGCTTTTCAGATTCCAACCGGAGAACAAAGAGCAAGAGGTTTTGAAACAGATATCAAAGGAGAAATCATCAAAGGATTGAACATCATTGTAAACTATGCCTACACTGATGCAAAAACCATCAAAGACACAGATCCTGCAAGAATTGGAGTTCAGTCTCCAGGAAATGCAAAAAATGTTCAGAATACCTGGATCAACTATAGATTCCAGAATGGTGTTTTAAATGGTTTCGGTATTTCTGCAGGATATCAATATCAGGGAGGAAGACAATCCTGGTATGGGGTAAGTGCCACAAAAGATCAGAGTCTTCCTGATTATTTTGATACCAACTTCGGCGTTTCTTATGTTGCTAAAAAATTCGATATTAACTTTATGTTGAACAATGTTCTTAACAGAAAGCTTTACAGCGGATATAGAGGTGATGGAGGAGAATATGCCTGGATCTACAATGCTCCGCGTAACTGGAGAGTATCAATAGGATATAAATTTTAAAAAATCAAAGGTTAGCCCCTCATGGGGTTAACTTTTTGCTATGAGAAAAAAGCATCATCATAAAAAGAAGGTTTCTTCCACAAAAAAATGGTCTGCAAAGCTGCATTTGTGGCTGGGTTTATCTGTTGGAATCATTGTATTTATAGTCTCTCTTTCAGGGACTTTATATGTTTTTAAGGATGAAATACAGAATAGCTTACGCAAAGAAGCCATTTACCTGAAAAAGGAGGATATCGGAAAAAAGCCATTGTCTATTAATCTGCTTCGTGAAAAAGTTACGCTGGAACTTAATGAAAAATATCCTGTAAGCGCTGTAGAAATTCCTTTGGATAAAAATAAATCCTACCAGTTTGAGTACTATGACAAAAGCAAAAAAGGATGGAATTATTTTCAGCAGGTACACATTAACAAACTGGTCTATGTGAATCAGTACACCGGGCAAATCCTGGCGGTTTATAATGAGAAGTATGATGTATTCAACATCTTGAAATATATCCACTGGGGGCTTCTGCTTAATTCAGAATGGGGACCGTATACTGTAGGAATCCCAACTGTTATTTTCGTCATTATGCTGATTACAGGAATCATTTTATGGTGGCCTAAAAACAAAAATGCAAGAAAAGGACGTTTTTGGTTCAACTGGGAAAATGTAAAAAACTGGAAGCGTAAAAATTATGATCTTCATAATGTTCTTGGATTCTATGCATCATTTATTGCATTGCTATTAAGTATTACAGGGCTTTATTTTGCTTATCCCTATGTAAAAAACACTTTTACTTTTGCATTATCAGGTTCATGGGAACTTCCAAAGGAAAAAGAAAGAAAATCTCCGGACTCTCTGATGGCAAAGAATGAAGCTGTTTTTGATCTCGCTGCGACACAAACTCAAAAGCTGTACGCAAAATCATCCAGCTTCAGAATTACTTTGAACGGAAAGAATAAAAAAGGAAAAGAACTGAAGAATCTTCCTGTAACGGTTTACGGAATGGATGGAAGATACAGTGAAAGAAACATCCTGACATTCGACAAATACTCCGGAAAACTACTCGCCAATAAACCTCATCACAATCTCAATACTGCCGAGAAATATTCCAACGCCAATTATGACATCCATACCGGTTCCTACTTCGGAATCATTGGAAAAGTCATCTGGTTTATAGCCGGCCTCACATGTACATCGCTCCCTGTAACCGGATTTCTGGTCTGGTGGGGAAAAAGAAAAAAAAAGGAAAGAAAATATAATGAAAAAAGTGCTTTTATCAGCTGCCTGCTTAGGAACTGCTACTGTTTTTGCTCAGGTAAAAGATAGTTTACAAACTAAAAATGTAGACGAGGTTGTCATGACTGCTTCCAGAAAAAAGGAAAGCATCAAAGAAGTTCCAAGCTCCATAACGGTGGTAGGAGAGAAACAGATTCAGTCTCAGCTGACCGTTAACTCAGATATCACAAGCATCCTGCAGTATACCGTTCCCAGTTTAGGAACCAATTCAGGGCAGACATCCAATACAGGACAGACCTTAAGAGGACGTCAGGTTCTAGTTTTGATTGATGGAATTCCACAGTCTACCCCACTTCGTAACGGAGCAAGAGATTTAAGAACCATTGACCCTTCAGCGATCGAAAGAATAGAGGTAATCAAAGGAGCTTCTTCCATTTATGGTAACGGAGCAGACGGAGGGATCATCAATTATATTACAAAAAGAAGCAAAACAGATAAAAAAATCTCCGGAATTTCACAGATCGGGCTTACAGGGCAGCCTTATGGAGGTACTTTAGGAGTAAGAGCCAGTCAGCTTTTATCAGGAAAGATCAACAAGTTTGATTATACCCTTTCATTAGCCTACGAAAGAACAGGATATACAAAAGACGGTGATGGTGTTTTGATAAGTCCTACCTATAGCATTGCGAAGATGGACAACTACAACGGACTGTTGAAAATAGGTTATGACATCAACGAAAATCAGAGAATTGAGGCTTCTTATATTAGTTATTCTTCAAGATCAGATCTGAATGTAGGATTAAAAACAGGAAAATATGGCATCAAGCCAACGATTGGTGAAGGAATTGGGAAAGGTTTGGAAACAACTCCCCAGGGAACTCCGAAAAACCATAACATAAGAGTAAGCTACGACAATAAGAACCTGTTTGCAGGAACATCTTTGAATATCAACCTTTATTATCAGGATTTTAAAACCGTTTACGGCTACAGCGACACCTTTTTCAACGGCGGGCAGTCGAATGTAATCTCAAAAAAAGCAGGAGCAAGATTCAATTTTGATACCCAGCTTTGGAATTCAGCGAACTCTCAGGCAGAAATCATCTACGGAGCCGATATTCTGAATGATGAAACTGTTCAAAAGCTGGAAGACGGACGTTTCTGGACTCCCAATATGAATATGACCAATATTGCGCCTTTCGTTCTGGCAAAAATTGATCTGTTTAAAAAATTTACCATCAAAGGAGGACTTCGCTACGAGAACATCAAAGTAAATGTTGATGACTTCAATACCCTTTCAACCCTTAAAAGTGACGGAACTTTTACGAAAAGTATTCCTGTTGCAGGTGGAAAACTGAGCTACAATGCACTGGTAGGAAATATTGGTATCCGCTATAATATTGAGCCTTATATCAACCTCTTTGGTAGCTTCTCTCAGGCCTACTCTATCAATGAGTTAGGAAGAATTTTAAGAACCTCAACTTCTGAAACGATCAAAAACCTGGAAACAAAACCCATCATCGTTAATAATTACGAATTGGGAGCAACAGGACAGCTTTCCAGCTGGTTGAACTATGAATTAACTTCTTATGTGAGTACCTCTAAACTGGGAGCATCATTTGTGCAAAGTCCGGACAGAGCATTAATGATTCAGAGATCTCCTGAAATCGTATATGGAGTGGAAGGATTCTTACACTTTACCCCGGTAAAATGGATTCAGTTTGGTGGAAGCTACAGCTGGATGGAAGGAATTACTTCTGTAAAAGATGACGGTGATTATTCAACAAAAATCAACAACAGCAGAATTTCTGCGCCTAAAGTATTGGCATATGTTCAGGCAAGACCTGTTCCAGCTCTATCCGTTGGTCTTGATATGCTTCACTCTTTCCAGCAGAACAGATTTGAACCAAATGCCAAGACGGGATTGTATGCTTATGGTGAAGGATATGTACCTGAGTATACTGTTTTCAATTTCAAATCCAGTTATGAGGTTAACAACAACTGGAGAGTATCATTAGGTATTGAAAACCTTTTCAACAAACTGTACCAGCCTGCCATTTCATGGTGGACAGCAAGAGACAGTGATTTTACTAATGCTCTTGGATTGAGAGGGACATTCATGATTGAATACAAATTTTAATTAATCTAAATAAAAAGTAAAGCATATCTTTGCTTTACTTTTTACTGTTATATGAAGAAAAAGCATCATCATAAAAAGAAACCGGGCTTTATCAAAAAATGGTCCGCCAAACTGCATCTGTGGTTCGGATTGGGAATAGGCTTCCTGATCTTTATTATCTCTGTTACCGGGGCATTGTACGTCTTTAAGGATGAAGTGGAAAATATCACCCGAAAAGATGTCATCTACCATCACGAGCAAAATATAGAGCAGAAACAGGTCCTTCCCATCAGAGTGATGGAAAAGGCTGTTGCGGAGCAGGTAAAAGAAAAGTATCCTATCCACTGGGTAAATGTTCCTATTGATAAAAAAATGTCCTATATGTTCTTCTGGTATGAACATAATACAGATGCCTGGAACTATTTTGATGAATTTCCTATCTACAAACAGGCCTATGTAAACCCATACACCGGAAAAGTACTGAGAGTCTATGATGAGAAAAACGGATTCTTCAATATTGTAAAAATGATCCACTGGAGCTACCTCCTGAAACAGGACTGGGGAACTTATGTAGTGGGAATTCCTGTTATTATTTTTATTATCATGCTGATCTCCGGGATCATTCTATGGTGGCCCAAGAACAAAGCAGCCAGAAAACAGCGTTTTGCCTTCAAATGGAAAAATATTAAAAGTTGGAAGCGAAAAAACTACGACCTTCATAATGTACTGGGATTTTACGCATCGATCTTTGCTCTGATCTTTTCCATCACGGGACTTTTCTATGCATTCTTTGTGGTGCAGGCGATGATCTATGTGATATTTTCCGGTGGAGAAACAAAATATCCCGACTTCTCACATATTAAAACAAAGGCACCTATCGAATTGAGAACAGAAGGAACACTGGATAAAATCATCAATACAGTACAGACAAAATATCCTGAATCTTATGGTTTCGCCATCGATTTAGGACATCCGCATATGGATGATCACGAGCACCCCAACTTTGAAGTATATGTAAAGCATCTTTCTTATTCGTACCATAAAAGCAGCAGCTTAATCTTTGATGAAAACTCAGGGGAATTGCTGCACACTCATGACCCGAAAGACAAAAACTTCGGAGAAAAGGTTGTGAACGCCAATTATGATATTCACGTAGGTGCTATTCTGGGACTTCCCACCAAGATCATTGCATTTATTGTAAGTATCATTTGTGCCTCGCTTCCGGTTACCGGATTTATGATATGGTGGGGCAGAAAAAAGAAAAAAACAGTAAAAACGGTTTAACATATTAAATAAAACCCTATTAATAATCCATTAATACAATCTTTTTTATAATTTTAGCCCCTAGAATTTAATAATAGAAATGTCATTAATAGATTTATCAAAACAAGTTGCCCTTGGAGTTGACATCGGCGGAACCAATACTAAATTCGGAATCGTAAACCACCGTGGAGAAGTTCTGGATAAAGGAAACCTGAGAACCGATGCTTATGACAAAGTTGAGGATTTCATTGATGCTTTATATGACCATGTTTATCCAATGATGGAAAAGTATGGAACTGAAGCACACTTTGACGGAATTGGAGTAGGCGCACCTAATGCAAACTACTACAAAGGAACGATAGAACTTGCTCCTAACCTTCCCTGGAAAGGCGTTATTCCTTTCGCTGAACTGATGACGGCAAAATTCAATCTGCCTTGTACAGTAACCAATGATGCCAATGCGGCAGCTCTTGGAGAAATGCTTTTCGGAGCAGCAAGAGGAATGAAGGATTTCATCATGATTACACTGGGAACAGGGGTAGGCAGCGGAATCATTGCCAATGGAAGTTTAATCTATGGACATGACGGGTTTGCCGGAGAATTGGGTCATACGATTGTAAAACCGGGTGGTAGAAAGCATTGGAGCACAGGATCAGAAGGAAGTCTGGAAGCGTATGCTTCTGCTACGGGAATTACCATTACAGCCAAAAAAATGAGGGCGGAATTTCCGGAATCCATGTTGAACCAATATCCTGAAGATGCGATCAATTCTAAAACAGTATACGAATGTGCTATCAAGGAAGATCCTATTGCAATTGAGGTTTTCAGATATACGGGTCAGAAACTGGGTGAGGCCCTGGCTAATTTTGTTATGTTCTCTTCACCGGAAGCTATTCTTCTGTTTGGAGGAGTAATCAAAGCGGGAGATTTTATCTTAAAGCCTGCTAAACTGCATATGGAAAGAAACCTTCTTCCTATTTTCAGAAATAAGGTAAAACTGGTATTCAGTGAGCTTGACGAAGCAGATGCCGCCATTCTTGGAGCAAGTGCTTTGGTTTGGGAAAAATAACTGAACGCTATTGTAAATAATTCAGAGCATCCTCTTAGGGTGCTTTTTTTGTTCCCACAGATTGCACAGGTTTTCACAGGTTATTATTCTATATTTTCTAGTGAAAATATTAGTGTTATTTTTGTTTAAAAGTAAAAGGGAGAATATAATAAGATGCTTCGACTATGCTCTGCATGACAGCGTTAATTCCCACTTTTTTAAATGATCTCAGATATCAATCATTAACATTTGTATTGAATCTATTTTGACCACAGATCGCACAGATTTTCACAGATGATCGGGTTATATTTTCTTATGCCTATTTGTGAAAGCATTGGTGTTATTTGTGTTAAAAAGTAAAATGCTTTGACAAAGCCCAGCATGACATGGCTAATACTAACCGTTCTAAACTACTTTACGATGATTAGGTGCGAGAAACTGCATACTATTTTCCTTGTGTTATTTGTGAAAACATCGGTGTTATTTGTGTTTAGAATTATTTGTCACATCTATCATTGCAATTTACGTTTCAGACGTAAAATCGTGTTTAAATGAAAAAGTTTTTCCTATTTTTGATCAGCTTTTCCGGATAAAGGAAGAGATCATAAAACAATATAATTACCTACAATGGACAACAATAATTTAGAACAGATTACTTTCGGAGGCGGATGCTTCTGGTGCGTGGAGAGTTGTTTCAATATGCTGAAAGGGGTACAATCTGCTATTTCAGGATATTCAGGTGGACATAAAGACAATCCGACTTATCAGGAAGTCTGTACAGGAGAAACCGGACATGCGGAAGTGGTACAGATTACTTATGATCCGTCAGTTATTTCTTATGAACAGCTGATGGATGTGTTTTTCTTCCTTCATGATCCTACTCAATTGAACAGACAAGGAAATGATATCGGTACCCAGTACCGTTCTGTTATTTACTATAAAGATGATGCAGAAAAAGCAAAAGCTGAAGAAGCCATCAAGGTATCTCAGGAATCGGGAAGATGGGCAGGTACCTATGTAACGGAATTAACGAAATTCGACAAATTCTGGCCGGCAGAACAATATCATCAGGGATATTATAATGAAAATCCGACACAGCCGTATTGCAGCACTGTAGTGGGACCAAAAATCCAGAAGTTTAAAAAACACTTCGGAGAGATGGGAATGCTGAATGCAGAGTAAAACAAAATGTAATTCGGACATTTACAATCAATATAAAAATAAAAGAAGCGAAGAGAAAATCTCTTCGCTTCTTGTTTGATGCAAACATGCGTATACCGGGAAACATTCCTGTTGAATTTTAAATATTGGAAGTCTATTCTGCCTGTATCATTTCATTTTTACCCGAATATTTTCTAATGATGTATTCTGTGGCTGGTTTTAATTCTTTTTTGTTTTCCGGGTCAACTCCATCCATAGTAAAAAACTCAACTTTCCCCCTGACTTTTGAATACCACATTTTTCCCAAAGCATTTTCTACTGTAAGTGTATCTTTTCTCGTAACCCGTTTAAAGTATTTAATCTGAATATCATCCTTAGGAACAATATTCAATACAAGATTTTCTTCATTGCAATCGGCAAGCTTATATTCATTTTGATCCCAGTACATACAATTTTTTTCAACTGCGGGAAGAGTCAAAAAACTGAATGGTTCATGCACGTTTCTGTTTCCGGATGAACAGTAATAATTCCCGATCAAAAATCCTCCAAGCATTAATATCCCTAAGAGACCAAAACTATTTTGTCTGGCAAACTCCGGCATCTTAAAATGCTGCTCATTAATGATATTAATATTGATTTTAGACAGCCTCTCTGATATAACCTCCTCATCCTGATCCACACTTATTTTTACCGTGGTCAGATTCTTTTTTTCATCATTTCTGATAAAAGTCCTTGAAAAATCAGTGAAGTCTTTATAGCCTATATACTGGCTCATCTTGTTGAGCCTCTCTGTCTCAATATTCCTGCAGCTGTTCCCTTCTACAAAGTCTTCATAATATCGGATGAATGTTTTCTCTGAAATATCATAGAATTTCAGATTATCAATAAAACAAAGATGCAGATAAGAAGCCAATCCACTTTTTGTGGTTTTCTCCGACTCTTTTCTTGCCTGCTCAAATACTTCATTAATCAGTAGTTTTTTCTTGGACATAAACAGTGTTTTCGGGCATTACAAAGTAGATGATTTTCAGTCATACCTCATTACGGATTTCCGTAATAACTCCACACTTCATTACTGTCTATTGATGTCTATGTTTTGTCTAACATCTCTATTCTTTTTTGCCGCAAATTTGCCTTAGAAATCAACAAAATATGACCAAAAACTGATTTCAAAAAAACCAGAGAAAACAGAGATTAAACTCCGGATCGGGAAGCAGATGTTTCGCCTCCGTTTTTAAAGGTTCACTTCCCTAAAAAATTAAGAAGCGCTTCGAAATTTTAACAGTGTACAGCTCATGATCCATACATCGTGAGAGGAAGAAATACGATTTCAATTTCGAAAATTTTAAAGGAAATGATCCAAATTATAATGATGCTATTAGGCTTAGCATTTTCAGATAATAATGCCAATACAACAGCAACTGATAACAATAACTACGAACCCTCTGCAATGAGTTTTACAACCGAAACAGGAATGACTCCGGAAGACACCAGTGGAGAAACAGGGCAGATTTTGCCTCCAAAAAAATAATTAAACAAAAGGGCAATGAAAATTGTCCTTTTTTTAATATCTTTAGTTGTTATCAATTACTATCATGTATCCCGGTTTTAAATTTGTAGGAATTTTTCTTTTATTCATTAGCTGCAATTTTTCTGAAAACAGAAATCCTCCGGTAAAAGCCCCTTCCACTGAAGCGGACAAAATGTATAATGAAGCGGCAGCTTTATATAATAATGATAATGAAAAGGCATTTACCCTTCTATCTAAAGCAGAAAGTATTTATAAGCTAAAAAATGATTCAGCTGATATTGCATCGTGCTTAATTATCAAGGCTATTATCCTCAATGATATCGGAGATTACCTTAGCAGTAATGAAAGAGCTATCGATGCATTGTCCTTTTTAAAACTGCCCAGAGACTCTGCCTATCTTCCTTCCATTTATAATAACCTTGCAATATCTGAAAAAAATCTCAAGCATTATTCTGAGGCTCTCAACTGGTATCATAAAGCTTTACAGCTGAGTTCGGATAATTCTCAGAAAATCACTATTAAAAATAACATTGCAGACACCTATGGAAAACTGAAAAATTATCCGAAGGCAATTCATATCTATCAATCTCTTCTTAAGGAAAAAAACCTGCAAAAAAATGAGATTGATTATGCCCGGATTTTAGATAATTACAGTTATATAAGCTGGCTTGAAAATAAAAACTACAATGCAGAACCCAATCTGTTAAAAGCTTTTGCTCTCAGACAAAAAATCAACGATAAAGCGGGTCTGATATCCAGTCATTCTCATCTTGCTGAGTATTACTTACACTCAGATAAATCAAAAGCCTTGTATCATAACCATCAAAAATACCTTTTAGCAAAAGTAATCAAAAACCCAGGTGACAGAATAGAAGCCATCGAATTTCTGGTAAAAAGTGATACAAAAAGTAACTTACAAGACTATTTTGCAGAATATCAGTATCTGAGTGACAGCATCCAGCTATCTAAAGATAAAGCAAAAAACAGATTTGCATTAATAGAATTTGATGTAGAAAAGAAGAATGCAGAAAACCAAAAGTTAAAAATTATTACTGTTCAAAAACAAAACAGGATTCTGAAGCAGAATGTAGTTTTAGGAATTCTGTCTTTAACTCTGATTGGCGGCTGGATTGTTTACAAGAGAAGAAAAAAAGGACTGCAGCGGGAAAACGAATTAAGAATAAAAGAAAATCAACTTCATCTTTCCAAAAAAGTACATGATGTGGTGGCCAATGGGATTTACCAGGTGATGACGAAGATCGAAAATCAGGAAGATTTTGACAAAGAAAGAGTACTTGATGAGCTGGAATTTGTCTACGAAAAGTCCAGGGATATTTCTTATGAGAAGACCACTTCTGAAAATAAACCGGAATTCAGTAAAAGAGTGTCAACACTTATTGCTTCGTTTAATAATGAAAATGTAAAAACTTATCTTGCCGGAAACGACGAAAATATATGGAAGACCTTGAATGATTTTACCCGGGAAGAAATTTACCAGGTGATGCGGGAGCTTCTTATCAACATGAAAAAACACAGTCATGCCACCCTTGTTGCCTTTAAATTTGAAAGAAAAAATAACATCATACAAATTCAGTATACAGACAATGGCATCGGTATCCCGGGAGGAATTATCTACAAAAATGGTTTAACAAATACGGATTCCCGTATTGAAACTATTCATGGAGAAATTATTTTTGACACTGAAACCGAAAAGGGATTGAAAATTTATATTTCATTTCCTGCTTCTTAAAAAAGAAAAAGAATGTTCAAAAAAATTTTAATAGCTGAAGATCACGAAAGCAGCAGTATTTCTGTACAGAAAACATTAGAAGACCTTCATATTTCCAACACAGATTATGTTTATTATTGTGATGATGCATTAGCTAAAATTCAAAAATCTATTCGTGAAGATGATCTTTATGATTTGTTAATTACAGACCTTTCTTTTGAAGAAGACCATAATATACAGAATCTTAAAGATGGAAAAGAACTGATAAAAACTGTTAGAGAGCTTCATCCTTCACTGAAAGTTATTGTATTTTCAGCCGAGCACAGATCCGGGATTATAGATAGCCTCTTTAATGAATACAAAATCAATGGTTTTGTGCGTAAGGCCAGAAATGATTCAAAAGAACTGAAAAAAGCCATCGCTTCTACCTATGTGAATGAAAATTATCTTTCCCTGGATCTTAAACAGGAAGTAAAGAAGCTCAACAATTATGAGTTTTCCAACTATGACATCACTTTGGTGTCTCTCTTATCGCAGGGAGTTTTACAGAAAAATATACCGGTTTATCTTCAGAATAACGATATTAAGCCCAACAGCTTAAGCAGCGTAGAGAAAAAACTCAACAGTATGAAAGAAGATCTTCAGATAACAAGTAATGAACAGCTTGTTGCTTTTTGTAAAGATCTGGGAATAATTTAAACGTTACCAGAGTCATTTTCGTATACAAACCTTTCATTTTTTGAAAGGTTTTTGCTTTACGGTTTTCCGTAAGGATTGAACTTTAAAGGGTTATATTTTTGAGTACAAATAAAAAATAACCGGATGGACCTTAAAATTAAACTTGAGCAGTTACAACAAAAAGTATCAGGATTAAAAGATCACATTTCAACTGAAGAGGCTACTAAAAATGCTTTTGTAATGCCTTTTATACAAATTTTAGGCTATGACATTTTCAATCCTACAGAAGTGGTACCTGAGCATATCTGCGATATAGGAACTAAGAAAGGAGAAAAAGTGGATTATGTAATTAAAAACAATGATGAGCCTATTTTTATTATTGAATGTAAACACTGGAGAGAAAGTGCTGATGCCCATAATTCTCAGCTCCACAGATATTATCATGTTTCTAAAACAAGATTTGGTGTTCTGACTAACGGAATTATTTATAATTTTTATACAGATCTTGAAAAGCCTAATATTATGGATGAAAAGCCATTTTTCACCATTAATATTGAAGACTTAAAAGACAGTTCAATCAAAATATTGGAAAGTTTTACTAAAAAGGATTATAACCTTGAGAGTATTCTCGACTCTGCTGAAGCATTGAAGTACATTAAGGCTATACGAAAAGAATTCGAAAAAGAAATAGAATCTCCATCTGATGAAATTGTAAAACTGTTGGTTGGAAGATTTTTTGAAAAACCAATGACCGCTAATAGAATGCTCTCTTTTAAAGAGTATACAAAAAAAGCATTAGCAACTTCTATTAATGAATCTATAAGTTTCAGACTTAAGTCTGCTTTAAATATCAACGAACAAATTGAGAAACAGGAAGAAGATATAAAAACATCTCAGCCTATTGACGAAAATAATGATTCTAAAATTGTGACTACTGAAGAAGAACTTGAAGGTTTTCAAATCGTAAAAGCTATTATGCGGGAAAAAATTCCAGCAGCACGTATTGCCTATAGGGATACATTATCTTATTTTGGAATTTTACTTGATGACAATAACAGAAAACCTCTTTGCAGATTACATTTCAATACAGTTAACAAATACATTGAAACCTTTCATAATGGCAAGGATGCAGGAGAAAAAGTCCTATTAAATAACCTGGATGAAATTTATAACTTTAGAGAAGAACTTCATAAAACACTGGAAAATTATTAAAAATATATTCGAAAGCAATAAATCACCTAAAATAGCAGGAAAGGTGAACAACATGTTGCTTTTTGCAAAGATTTAGGAATAATTTAAGTCAATTACGGTTTTCCGTAAGGTTATTTTTCACAATAGACTTACTTTTGATGTAAGAAATGATGAAAAAACTAATAACACCCAATATAATTTTATACAGTTCGAAAAAGGTATCTCAGACGAGATACCTTTTTACTTTCTTATCATTTCCGTATGCGGAATATCATCTTCCAGATATTTTTTCCCTGTATCTACAAATCCGAATCCGCTGTAAAATCTTAAAAGATAATCCTGTGCGGATATTTTGATTTCAGAAGTGTGAAAACGGTTTTCTATAGTTTCTACGGCATATTGTATCAACTGCTTACCCAGGCTTTTTCCTCTCGCCAGCTCTGTGGTCAGAACCCTTCCTATAGAAGTTTCATCATACTTTATTCCTTTATCAAAAATCCGGCAGTAGGCCAGTACCTGTCCCTCTTCTTCAGCCCAGATATGAACGGCTTTCTGGTCATAATTATCCAGATCAGGATAAGGACAATTTTGCTCGATAACGAAAACATCAATACGGGCTTTCAGTACTGCATATAGTTCCGGAACAGTAAACTCATCAAATGTTTTGATTTTCCAGATCATATTACTCATCGAAACTTATATTATTATTAGTTAAAAACTCATTGGTCTTTTGGATAAAATCAAGAATTTTATCTCCTCCTTCTTTCTTTTCTGCTGAGGTAATATACAATTCAGGAAGATCTTCCCATGTTTTATGAAGTTCAGCTTTATAGTCTTCAACATTTTTGATAACGGCATTCGGTTTCAGCTTATCTGCCTTTGTGAAGACAATGGAAAACGGTATTCCACTTTCACCACACCACTGGATAAATTCCAGATCGATTTTCTGCGGAGTATGCCTTACATCTACCAATACAAAAAGGTTGACCAGATTTCTTCTGTTCAGAATATAATTGGTGATCAGCTTTTCAAAATGCTTTCGCTGGACTTTTGAAACCTTTGCATAACCATATCCGGGTAAATCGGTAAGATACCAGTTCTCGTTCACTAAAAAATGATTGATCAGCTGGGTTTTCCCGGGAGTCTGCGATGTCTTGGCCAGATCTTTATGATTCATCATGGCATTGATCAGTGATGACTTTCCTACGTTCGACCTTCCGATAAAAGCATATTCGGGAATATTGGGTTCAGGGCATTCCTGCCATTTTCCACTGCTCTTTACAAACTCTGCTGTTTTGATAATCATTTTTGAATGTATTTTAGAAAAATAAACCATTAAGAAAAGCTCTTAATGGTCATTATATGTTTTAAACTTTATCTTTTATCCAGTTGTACAGGATTTCATTGAATTCATCCGGTTTTTCCATCATGGCAGCATGGCCGCATTTGTCAATCCAGAATAAATCGGAATTCGGAATAAACTTGTGCATATCTTCTGCCACTTCAGGTGGAGTAACATTATCCTGTTTACCCCAGATCAGGCAGGTAGGTGTCACAATCTTCGGAAGATCATTCAGCATGTTGTGTTTGATGGCACTTCTTGCCAGCATTACCGTCTTTATTCCCTTCATTCTGTCATTAACGACTGCAAAAACTTCATCTACAAGATCTTCTGTGGCCACCTTTGGATCATAGAAAACTTCTTCCGTTTTCTTTCTGATATAAGAACGGTCATTTTTTCTTGGAAAGCTGTCTCCGAAAGTTCTTTCATAAAGACCGGAGCTTCCAGTAAGAACAAGATTCTTAACCAGATCAGGTCTCGCCAAAGTTAATATAAGTCCTACATGTCCTCCCATTGAGTTTCCTACAATAGTTACGGGACCGGAAATATGACTTTCTATAAACTTGATAATATATTTTGCAATCGTGGTAAGATTCGTATTGAGTACCGGCAGATCATAGATCGGCAGCTGAGGAACATATACTTTAAAGCCTCTATCCGAAAAAAAATCTACCATTTTATCGAAATTACTCAAACCACCCATTAACCCGTGCAACAGCACTAATGGATGTCCTTCTCCCGCTTCTACATAGGAATATTTCTTTTCTTTTTTTGTACTAAATATCATAAAACGCCTTAATAAAGCCCTGCAAAAATACAAATTAAACCTCAAAAAAATTTTGATAATCCTAATTTAAGATAAAAATAATATAATATTCTCCTTTTTAACTTTTTTTTTCAGAACCTCTTTATTATGGCTTAAATAACACTTTCAACAAGTCTCTTCATATCAGTATTTTACATTATTGAAATTCAATCTTTAATAAAACTTATTAACATTGAGTCAAAAAGTGGGAAAAAGTGGGAAATTTTGGAAATTATTATATAAATTTGTCCCAAATGAAAAATTTCATTGGGACATATGAGTGTAAAATTGACGACAAAGGCCGCTTAAAAGTTCCTTCATCTTTAATCAAACAGATGGAAAACTTCGACGATAAGGCGTTTGTAGTCAAAAGATCTGTGTTCCAACCTTGTCTGGAAGTTTATCCTATGAATGCATGGGACAAACTGATGGGTAAAATTAATAAACTGAACAGATTCATAAAAAAGAATGCTGATTTCATACGAATGTTTACGGCAGGAGTAAAAACAGTAGAGTTGGATAATGCAGGACGATTACAGATCTCGAAAGACCTTACGGTTTTCGCAAATCTTCAGAAGGATATTGTGATCACCAGTGCAGGAGAACTCTTTGAGATTTGGGATAAAGATGCTTATGAAAAGGTAATTGCCACCAACGAAGCTGATTTTGCAAGCCTTGCCGAAGATGTGATGGGCTCTTTCGATGAAGAATAGCAGCAGTAGGTTATTAATTGATTAGTAGTAAATAAAAAACACAATTAAGCATGTATCATAACCCCGTTTTGTTGAAGCAGAGTGTTGATGATTTGGTGACGAATCCTGACGGAATATATGTGGACTGCACCTTTGGAGGCGGAGGCCACTCAAGAGAAATCCTGAGCAGACTTTCCGACAAAGGGAGATTGTTCAGTTTTGATCAGGATCTGGATGCACTTAAAAATACAATTGATGACCCAAGGTTTACATTAGTGAATCAGAATTTCAGATTCCTGGAAAACTCCTTGCTGATGTATGGCATTTCACAGGTAGATGGTGTTTTGGCAGACTTAGGTGTGTCTTCCCATCAGTTTGATGAAGCAGACAGAGGATTCTCAACAAGAAGCAATGCTCCTTTGGATATGAGAATGAATGTGATGCAGAATCTTGATGCCAAAAGAGTGATTAATGAATATGAGGAAGAAGAACTTGCAGACATTTTTTACCACTATGGAGAATTGAGAGAAGCAAGGAAGCTGGCGAGAGAAATTGTTCATCACAGAAAAACAAAAAGTATAGAAACCACGGAAGATCTGAAAAAATTGTTCAGCTACATTCCGCCTCACAAAGTGAATAAATTCTATGCCCAGCTCTTCCAGGCAGTAAGAATTGAAGTCAACCAGGAGCTTGAAGTATTGAAAGAGATGTTGGTTCAGGCTTTTAATGTGTTGAAACCGGAAGGAAGATTAGTCGTTATTTCTTATCACTCCTTAGAAGACCGTTTGGTAAAAAGATTCCTGAAAAACGGAATGTTCGAAGGAGAGCCGGAAAGAGATATCTACGGAAATTATAAAAAGGCATTCGAATTGATAAAGAGTAAAGCGATCATTCCTGACGATCAGGAAATCGAAGAAAACTCAAGAGCAAGAAGTGCCAAGATGAGAACGGGAATTAAAGTATAAATGTGAATGAGTGAATCGTGAATCATTTAGCAAAATAAAATTGACTATTGACACGAAGTAAATTCACTGCGAAGCAAATTGACATAATAAATTGGCAAAAAGAACAACAAATCGTCCCCAGAAAAGACTCACTTTTATAGACATTATAAAAGGAAATTTTCTGAATCGTGATGAGATCAAAATACATTACAAGTATTTTCTCCTCTTATTTGTTCTGATGATGGCCATGATTTATACTAACCATCTCGTCAATAAAAAAATAAAAATTGTAAACGCCTTAAAGGAAGAAACAGAAGAATACAAATCACGAAACGCTTACGCCCAGAGTAAGCTGATCAAAGTAAAAATGGAATCAGAACTGGGGAAAGAGGTTGCACGGGATTCATTGATGACCCTGGAAAACCACCCTCACAAATTGCTAATAAAACTGGATAGTACAGATGCAAAAGCAAAATGAATACGACAATAAACGTAAGAAAACGTTACGATGGGGCTACCTCTTTGCAGTGGTAGCTTTGTGCGTGTTTGTAATGTTCTTGGCAAGGATTGTGATCCTTCAGAATACCAATGTCCAGGAAATAAAAGATGATTACATTAATAAAAACTATCGTGAAGCCACTTTAAAAGCGGCCCGCGGAAACCTTTTTGCCTCTGACGGCTCTATCCTTGCAACCACTGTAATGCGATACGACATCTATCTTGACTTCAAAACAATGAAAGATACGGTGTACACCAACAACATCGGAGCGCTTACTGATTCTCTGAGCAAAATGTTCGGAAAACCAAGAAGTGAATTCAGAAAGAAGTTTGACGAGCAGAAGAAAAAGAAAAACCAGTATTACACTTTGGTGAAAGGACTTGATTTTGATCAATATGACAGAATCCGAAAGTTCCCGATCTTCAAAAAAGGCAAAAATAAAGGAGGATTTATCGTTGACAGAAACTATAAAAGAGAGTTAGCAACATCAGAAATCGGAGCCGGAACCATCGGTATGGACAACGGTGAACTTAAATCAGGACTGGAAGGTGCTTTCTCAAAATATTTAACCGGGACAGACGGCAAAAGACTTGAACAAAGAATCAATTCTTCCCAGTGGAAACCTATCGACTTCTGGAAGGTTCAGGAACCGGTAGACGGTGAGGATGTTTATACCACGTTAGACCTTAGAATTCAGGACATTGCACACTCTGCTCTTGAGAAACAGCTGATTAATTTCGAAGCCAAACACGGCACCGTGATTGTGATGGAAGTTGAAACCGGGAAAGTACGTGCTCTTGTTAATTTAAGAAGAACAGAATCAGGAGATTATGAAGACTCTTACAATTATGCCCTGAAAGATAATATCGAACCGGGATCTACTTTTAAAACCATCTCTCTTTTGGCAGCAATGGATGACGGATTTATTGATGAAAATACAACAGTAAATGTAGGAAACGGAGTTTGGGTCTATGCAAAACAGAGAATCTCTGACGGCCACGGAGGAGGAACATACGATATCAGTGATGTATTGGCGAAGTCCAGTAACGTAGGAACAGCCAAACTGATCACAAAGTATTATGCTGAAAAACCACAGATTTTCCTTGATCACCTGAAACGTTGGAAATTATTTGATAAAATGGATATCGAGCTTCCGGGAATCACAAAACCGAAGATCGTAACACCACAAAATAAAAGATGGAATGCCGCAACACTGGCTTCTATTTCTTACGGATACTCTTCCAACATCAACCTATTGCAATTGACAACCTTCTACAACGGAGTTGCCAACGGAGGAAAAATGCTTAAGCCCTTATTCATTGATAAAATCATGAAAGATGGAAAAGTGATGTACAGTGCAAAACCTGAAGTAATGGTAAATAAAATGGCTTCTGAAAAAGCTATTAAAATGATGACCAGTGCTTTAACCAAAGCAGTAGAAAAAGGAACCGGACGAAGCATCTTTACTCCCAACCTGAAAATGGCAGGAAAAACAGGTACCGCAAGATTTGAATACTGGCTGCCTGGCCCAATGAAGTACCGTGCATCATTTGCGGGATTTTATCCGGCTGATGCTCCAAAATATACTTGCTATGTCATGATCAGTGAACCCAATACCGCAAAAGGGTTTTATGGAGGTTCCGTTTCAGCGCCGGTGTTTAAGGAAATTGCAGGAAAAACATTCCTGAAAACGCCTCAGAATATTGAAAAAGAAATGCTTGTAGACAAAAAGGTAAACCTTAGCAAAATGGTGGAGCCTAATGTCAAAGTAGCGGTCAATGATAAGCAAATGCCTAATGTGGTAGGATTAATCGGAAAAAATGTAATCCCGCAGTTGGAAAACTTAGGCTACCGTGTCGATTATAAAGGAGTCGGAAGAATCAAAGAACAATTCCCTTTGGAAGGCACCACGATAAGTAAAAACCAGAGAATTTATTTATCTCTGCAAAATTAAAAACGAGGTTCGGAAGAACCATTTAAACCAAAATAAGGCAAGACCTTATTGATAAAGATGATTATAACAGAATTAGTAAACAGAATCCCAGTACTGGAAATCCACGGCGATAGCAACCGTGAGGTAACCGAATTGGTGATCGACAGCAGAAAGGTTACAGAAAACTCTCTTTATATTGCCATGAGAGGAACAGTGGTGGATGGACATTCATTCATTGCATCTGCTATTGAAAAAGGAGCTTCCGCAATTGTTTGCGAAGAACTCCCTGAAACACTGGTGGAAAATGTAACCTATGTACAGGTAAAAGATTCTTCTAAAGCCCTTGGTCATCTTGCTTCAAACTTTTATGGAAATCCTTCTCAGAAATTAAAACTGATAGGAGTTACAGGAACTAACGGAAAAACATCCGTTTCGACCCTTCTTTTTGATGTTTTTAAAAACCTTGGATATCCGGCCGCTTTACTTTCTACTGTTGAAATCAGAATTGGTGAAGAGGTTATTCCGGCTACCCACACCACTCCTGATGTGATTACCATCAACAGGATTTTAGCGGAAGCTGTAGAAAAAGGATGTGAATTTGCTTTCATGGAAGTAAGCTCACACGGAATTGCCCAAAACAGAATTGAAGGACTACACTTCAAAATAGCAGGCTTCACCAACCTTACTCATGATCATTTAGATTATCATAAAACGTTCGAAGAATATTTAAAAACAAAGAAAAGATTCTTTGATCAATTAGAAGATACCGCCATTGCCATCACCAATGTGGATGACAAAAACGGGAATGTCATGCTTCAGAACACCAAGGCTAAAAAGAAGTCTTACGCTTTGAAAACCATGGCAGACTATCACGGAAAATTATTGGAAGTGGATTTCAACGGAATGCTGTTGAACTTCAACGGAAAAGAATTCTGGACGACACTGACCGGGAAATTCAATGTATATAATTTACTGCTTGTCTTTGGAATTGCTGCTGAACTAGGTTTTGAGCAGGATGAAATTCTTCAGGCTATCAGCAAATTAAAAAGAGTTTCCGGAAGATTTGAAACCTTCAAATCCGATGGTGGAATTTTCTTTATCGTAGATTATGCACACACTCCGGATGCTTTGGAAAACATTCTGGACAGCATCAACGATATCAGAACCAAAAACGAAAGATTAATCACCGTATTCGGCTGCGGAGGAGACAGAGATCACTCCAAAAGACCTGAAATGGGAAATATTGCCACTAAAAAATCAACCCTGGCAATTATCACTTCAGACAATCCGAGAACAGAAGATCCTGCGCAGATCATCAAAGAAATTGAAGCAGGCGTTGAACCACAGAACTTCAGCAAATACACTTCAATTCCGGACAGAAAAGAAGCCATAAAAATGGCCATCAAGTTTGCAGAACCTAAAGATATCGTTTTAGTTGCCGGAAAAGGCCACGAAAACTATCAGGAGATTAATGGTGTGAAACATCATTTTGACGACAAAGAAGTAATTAATGAGCTTTGGAAATTAATGTCCAAATAGATTGAAAGATTGAACTCATTTAAAGATTTAAAAATTTGATAATGACAAAGAATTTTGAAAATTTTCCTGTGTACATCAAAAGCTTAGATCTTATTGAAAAAGTCTATATTTTTCTTCAAAGTCAAAGTTTTGAAAAAGAATATGAATTTAATAACCAGATAAAAAGAGCGAGTTTTTCTATTAGTAATAATATTGCGGAAGGCTCAGAATATAATAATAACAGACAATTTATTAGATATTTAAAAATTGCGAAAGGCAGCTGTGCTGAAGTCAAAAGCATGCTGATTGTAAGTAAAAGATTAAAATTAGGTGACGAAAATAAAGCAGAAGAAATTATTGTTCTTTCAAGAGAAGTTTCTTCAAACATATCAAAATTCATTAAGTATTTAAGTGAAAATATTGAGAAGCCCAATCTTTAAATCTTTAAATAAATTAAATTTTTAAATAATAAAAAAATAGAAACATGCTATACTATCTATACGAATATCTAACCAACCATGGAATTCACATTCCGGGATTAGGAATGTTAAAATACATTTCCTTCCGTGCCGGAATGGCTGTACTATTCTCACTTATTATTGCTCTTGTCTACGGGAAAAGAGTAATCAATTACCTGAGAACAAAACAGATGGGAGAATTGGTGCGTGATCTGGGATTGGATGGGCAGAAACAAAAAGAAGGAACTCCTACCATGGGAGGGCTTATCATTATTCTGGCAACCATTATTCCGGTATTGCTGTTTACAAGAATTACCAATGTGTACATTGTGCTGTTGTTGGTTTCTATGTTCTGGATGGGTGCTATTGGTTTCCTTGATGATTACTTAAAGAAAATTAAAAAAAATAAAGACGGTTTAAGTGGTAAATTCAAAATTGTAGGACAGGTCGGCTTAGGGCTAATCGTTGGAATTACAATGTATTTCCACCCGGATATTACCGTTAAAAGAAAATATGCAGATGCTAAAGTAGTGAACAGGAACAATGTAGAGCAAAACTTTATGCCTACAGAAAAAATTACCGTTTCCACTGTTCCTTTTGCCAAAAATAATGAATTCGATTATAGTGGAATTTTATTCTGGATGAATGATAAAGATGCCCATGAGTGGGCATGGATTGTCTTTATTCCCATTGTAATCTTCATTGTAACAGCCGTTTCCAATGGAGCTAACATCACCGACGGAATTGATGGTCTTGCAGCAGGAACAAGTGCTATTATACTGCTCACGCTGGCTCTTTTCGCGTACCTTTCCGGGAACATCATCTTTGCAGACTATCTCAATATCATGTTCCTTCCCAACATGGGGGAAACCACCATTTTTGCAGTCGCAATGGTAGGTGCTGTAATTGGATTCTTCTGGTACAACACTTATCCTGCGCAGGTTTTCATGGGAGATACCGGAAGCTTAATGCTGGGAGGCGTAATTGCTGTTTTAGCCATTATTTTAAGAAAAGAATTGCTGATTCCTGTATTATGCGGAATCTTCTTAATTGAAAACCTCTCTGTAATGCTTCAGGTAGTTGTTTTCAAATACAGAAAAAGAAAATATGGGCTGGAATATGCTCAAAACAACAGACTATTCAAAATGTCACCATTACACCATCATTATCAGAAAGAAGGTTTCCACGAGAGTAAAATCGTGAACCGAATGATTATTATCGGAGTAATATTGGCCATTGTATGTCTGATCACATTAAAAATGAGATAAAAAATAAAAGCTGTAAGCAATAAGCCTAAAGCTTAAAGCCTATAGCATAAAGCTTTTATAATATGAAAATAGTTGTTTTAGGAGGTGGAGAAAGCGGATGCGGAGCTGCTTATCTGGCTAAAAAGAAAGGTCTGGAAGTATTTCTTTCAGATAAAGGAGCCATTAAGGATAACTATAAGCAGTTTCTTACCGAAAATGAAATTGAATTTGAAGAAGGAAACCACGATGAAGAAAGGATTTTAAATGCTGACTGGATCGTAAAAAGCCCGGGAATTCCGAAAAAGGCTCATATCATCAATAGAATTCATGAAAAAGGAATCAGACTTTCCTCTGAAATTGAATTTGCTTCTGAATTTACAGATGCAAAGATCATTGCCATTACCGGAAGCAACGGAAAAACAACCACAACTTCACTGATCTACTACATCCTGAAAAATGACGGATTGAATGTAGGTTTAGGAGGAAATATCGGATACAGCTTTGCCAAGCAGGTGGCGGATGAAAACCATGAATACTATGTATTGGAGGTAAGCTCTTTCCAGCTGGATGATATTCAGAATTTCAGACCTTATATTTCTTTATTGTTGAATCTGTCTCAGGATCACCTGGATCAGTACAACTACAATTATGAAGAATATGCATTGGCCAAATTCCGAATCACAGAAAATCAGGAGAATGATAACTTCTTCATCTACAACAAGGATGATGAAATGAGTAAAAACCTTCTGGAAAAGCTTGAAATAAAGGCGAAAATGATTCCTTTCTCAACCAAAGAGAAATTAACGGAAGGAGGTTTTGTGAATGATGATGAAATTGTGGTAAAAATGAAAGACGAATTCGCAATGAAAGTTGATGAATTGTCTCTGCTGGGAAATCATAATGTAGCCAACAGTCTCGCAGCGTCTATTGCCGGTAAGATCCTAAAAATCAACAATGAAAGCATCAGACATTCATTGATGACCTTCCAGGCCGTAGAGCACAGATTGGAATTTGTAACTGAAATTGATAACGTAAAATACATCAACGACAGTAAAGCAACCAATGTAAATGCAACTTACTATGCCTTAGAAAGTATGAAAACACCAACCGTATGGATTGTTGGTGGATTAGATAAAGGAAATGACTATACCGAAATTGAAGATTTAGTCAAAAGAAAAGTAAAGGCAATTGTTTGTCTTGGAATAGATAACAAGAAGATCATCGATTTCTTTAAAGATAAAAAAGAGCTTATTTATGATACTTCAAGCATGGAAGAAGCCGTGAGAATTTCAAAATCACTGGCTAAAAAAGGCGATACCGTCTTATTATCTCCATGCTGCGCAAGCTTTGACTTGTTCAAAAGCTATGAAGACAGAGGACGCCAGTTTAAAGAACAGGTATTAAATGCCAATGGCCATTAGCCATTAGCCAATAGCATTAAATATGGACGAACAGAACGCAGAAAACAGATTTGAATTTCTAAAGGGCGATAAAGTACTTTGGATGGTCATCCTTGTGATCTCCATTTTCTCTATTTTCCCGGTATACTCTGCAAGTTCAAATCTCGAATACATAGTCAATAACGGGACCACAACAGGCCACGTTATCAAACATATGTTCTTTGTAGTTCTGGGACTAGCCATTATGAGACTGGTAGGAACTATAAAATATGAATACATCGGAAAGCTCAGCAGTATCCTGCTCGGCCTGATGATTATTCTGTTGATTGTCACCATGTTTACCGGACAAACCATTGATGGAGCCAGTGCTTCCAGATGGCTGAAAATTCCGGGAACACCAATCTCTTTTCAGCCTTCATCATTTGCTTTTTTAATGCTGATCATCTATCTGTGCAGGTATCTGACCAAAAAGATCACCAGGGAAAGGCTTCCGATAGAGAATATCATGTATATTTTCGGGCCTATCCTGCTTGTTTTTGTATTGGTAGCCAAAGATAACGGTTCAACAGCATTAATGATTTTAATGGTTTCCGTGGTGGTTCTTATCATAGGACAGCTTCACTGGAAATACATTGCAGGATTTATCTCAGCATCATTTGTAGCCATTGTGTTCTTTTTATTGATTGCTTTAAATACCAATATGATCGGTGGAAACCGTGTTCACACATGGATGAGCCGTATTGAAACCTTTACATCAAGCAAAGCCAAAACAGCAGATGTAGATGATGAAAGCGTAAAAGCAAAAAATTATCAGGTAATGCAGGCCAAAGCAGCCATTGTACACGGCGGAATTACCGGAATGGGACCGGGAAAAAGTGCGTTGAAACAAATGCTTCCGCAATCTGCCTCCGACTTTATTTTCGCAGTGATTGTAGAAGAATATGGAGTGATAGGAGCCGCCTTCCTGATCAGTTTATACCTGATCATGATGATAAGGATTGTAATGATCGCCAGTAAAATGCCGGCATTCTTTGGATCGTTGCTCGTGCTCAGCCTCGGGGTGATGATTTTTATTCAGCTTTCAGTAAATATTGCTGTAGCGGTGAATCTGATTCCGGTAACAGGACAGCCTCTGCCTTTGATCAGTTACGGAGGAACCTCAATGCTGGTGACTTATTTACAGTTAGGTATTATTTTGAATATAAGCTCAAGAATTCAGATTTATGACGAAGAAGGAATGGGCAAAAAACAAAGTATAGCAGAAATAAACGATATCGCTTAAAATGGACAAAAAATTAAGAATATTATTATCCGGCGGAGGAACAGGAGGACATATCTTCCCTGCCATTGCCATTGCAGATGAGATCAGAAAAAGATTTCCTGATGCAGAATTTTTGTTCATTGGTGCCAACGGGAAAATGGAAATGGAAAAAGTTCCTCAGGCAGGCTACAAAATAGAAGGAATTGATATCGCAGGAATTGACAGGGGAAATCTTCTTTCCAATCTGGGACTTCCTTTCAAAATTCTGAAAAGTTTATCAAAATCTAAAAAGATTATCAAAGACTTCGCTCCGGACTTTGCTGTAGGAACAGGAGGATTTGCCAGCGGACCCGCGCTTTATGAAGCGAGTAAAATGGGAATTCCGATTTTTATTCAGGAACAGAATGCTCATGCAGGAGTTACCAATAAAATCTTAAGCAAGAAAGCGAAAGCCGTTTTCACAGCTTATCCTAAAGTAGAAGGTTTTCCAACGGAGAAAATAAAGTTTCTGGGAAATCCGATTCGTGAGAACATCGTTTCAGGAATGCAGGATACCGCTCAGGCAAAAGAGAAAATGGGACTGGATAAAGATAAACTTACGATTCTTTCTGTAGGAGGTTCTTTAGGATCCAGAACATTGAATAATGCCTGGAAAGAAAATATTGAGAATCTGAAAGAAAAAGGGTATCAATTAATTTGGCAAACAGGAAAGTTGGATTACAAAGAATTGTCTTCCAACCTCCAGCTTCCATCTTCTGTTCATTTGAAAGAATTCATCAAAGACATGGAACTGGCCTACTCTGCTGCTGATATCATTGTTTCCAGAGCCGGAGCTATTGCCATTTCAGAGTTGGCTGTAGCACAAAAGCCGGTCCTTTTGGTTCCTTTCCCATTTGCAGCGGAAGACCATCAAACCAAAAATGCCATGAACCTGGTTGAAAAAAACGCAGCCAGAATGGTGAAAGACTCTGAAATGCAGGGAAAATTCTGGAATACATTGTCAGAGATCTGCGAAAATGAAAATGTAAGAAAAGAAATGTCCGACAATCTCAAATATTTTGCCAAGCCAAATGCTGCAAAAGAGATTGTAGACGAGATTTTTAACGTAATAAAATAGTTGGGAAAGGCTTCGACAAGCTCAGCCTGACACGAGTAAAATAAAACAGTTAGTATTAGAGCTGTCACCCTGAGCTTGTCGAAGGGTCACACAGCTAAAATATAATTTATTAAAGGGGCGTGGATGTTAGTTGATTAAAGCCTTATAATACAAAATATAGTAATACAACTCTGAGCTTATTCAAGAGTAGTTAAAGATTAAAATATAAATGAACATTTTACAAACATATCAGACTTTTTACTTCGTCGGAATCGGAGGTATCGGAATGAGTGCATTGGCACGCTATTTCAATGCATCTGGAAAAAAAGTATTGGGTTACGACAAAACCAATACAAAACTTACTCAGAATCTGATGAATGAAGGCATTGATATTGTTTTTGAAGACCTTATTGATGAAAGGATCACATCCCTTCAGAAAGAAGACACGTTGGTAATTTATACTCCGGCGATCAAAACGCTTGGAATATTGGATTATTTCAATCAAAATCAGTTTGAAGTTTTAAAACGTGCTAAAGTTTTAGGATTAATTACTGAAAATACAGATTGTATTGCCATTGCAGGAACTCATGGGAAAACCACCACGTCTACCCTTGTAGCCCATTTGTGTAAAGAGGCCGATCTTGCTTTCTCATGCTTTTTGGGAGGAATTTCTGAAAACTTTAAATCCAACTTCCTGTACAACGGTTCTACCTATTCTGTAGTAGAAGCTGATGAATACGACAGAAGCTTCCTGAACCTGTCTCCGGACTGGGCAGTAGTAACTTCTACAGATGCAGACCATCTTGATATTTATGGAGATAAGAGCCATATCGAAGAAGGTTTCAGACAGTTTGCAGATTTAGTACCTCAGGACAAACAACTTTTTGTAAGAAAAGGTCTGGAAATTGGCAGAGGCCATCAAACCTATGCAGTGAATGAGCCGGCAGATTATTATTCAGACAATCTGCGTATGGAACATGATAAGATTTATTTTGACTTCCATACCCCCACTGAAACAGTGAAAGATTTTGTCTGGGAAACACCGGGAATCCATAATGTGGAAAATGCCACTGCAGCACTGGCTATTCTGCATAATTTAGGCGCAGATTTTGATACGCTGAAAAAGGCAATTGCCAATTTTAAAGGAATTAAAAGAAGATATACCAAACATATTTATCAAAACGGTAAAATTTATATTGACGATTATGCTCATCATCCTACAGAAATCAATGCTGTAATGAGCTCAATCAGAACATTTTATCCGGACAAAAAACTTCTGGTAGCCTTCCAGCCTCACCTTTTCAGCAGAACAAGAGATTTCGCAGACGGATTTGCGGAAAGCTTAAGTAAGGCAGATGAACTCATTCTTCTTGATATTTACCCTGCAAGAGAACTGCAGGAAAATTTTGAGGGAATTACTTCAAACTGGCTGCTGGAGAAAGTAACATTAGATAAAAAAGAGGTATCGGCTTTATCTGATGCTTTTGAAAAAATAAAAGAAAAAGATTTTGACATCCTCCTTACTGTAGGTGCAGGAAATATAGACACCCTGTATGATCCTATTTGTGATTGGATTGAGAAAATTTGAATATAAACGCAATGCTCGCGAAGAAAAATATAAAATCGTTCGCAAAGGCGTTTCACTCAGCAAATGAGAAAAATAACTGATTTATGTTAAAAAAAAATTTACTTATTAAAAATAAATTATTCAAATGATAGCCGTAGCTGAGTGAAACGCCCTCGCGGACGGAAAGAAATAAAAAGGTTGCTTTGCGATCATAGCGTTAAAACAAAAAACATAAAATGTATGATAGAAAATGAAATTTCAGAGACTGTTTTCGATGCTGGAATGAAAATACATCGTACCCTTGGAATTGGACTTTATGAGAATGTATATGAAGAATGCTTAGTTTATGAACTGAAAAATAGAGGATTGAATGTAGAATGTCAAAAAAACATTGACATAAACTATGAGGAATTAAAAATTTTTAAGGCGTTCAGAGTAGATTTATTAATTGAAAACAAAGTAATAATTGAAATAAAAGCTGTTCAGGAAATTAATGATTATCATTTTTTTCAGCTTTTAAATTATTTAAGAATAACAAATATAAAACTAGGAATGATTTTGAACTTTCATTCAGTGTTATTCAAAAATGGAGTAAAACGAGTTGTAAATAAATTATAAAATTTAAACACTTGCTAAGTAAAACGCCCTTGCGAACTAAATAATAAAAACAAAGTAAACTCTTTGCGAGCGTTGCGTTAAAATAAAAATATGAAAAATAAATACAGAATATTAAAAATTGTTGTCACTGTAATTATCCTGGGATTGTTACTGAGCTTCTCATTGAGGAGATTCAGCCGTGAGCAGATTACGGACAATAAGATTTCTGTAAAAATGAGTGAGAAAACACCGGTATATTTTGTGGATGAAAAAGATATCAGGGAAATTGTAAAAAAAGAAAATCCTTCAGGAAAAGTGGGAGATCTTAATATTCCTGCTTTAGAAAAAAAGATCAATTCCTTACCGGCAGTAGACAGCGCCAATGTTTATCTGAACCTGAACGGAAAGCTGAATCTGGATATCAAACAGAGAGTGCCAGTTTTCAGATTAAATAAAGACGGAAAAGACTTTTATGTGGATGAGAAAGGAATTGAATTTCCTATTTCAAGAACCTATTCCCACCCATGTATGCTGGTAACCGGAAACGTAAAGCCTGATGAATATGAGAAGCTGGCAGAACTGGTAGAAAAAATTGATAAAGATGATTTCAGTAAGAAATACTTTATCGGAATCTCAAAAAGTAAAGACAGTTATAGCCTTCTGACAAGTGAAGGAAATTATAGAGTGGAAATTGGAGACCTTGATAATATTGATTTTAAAGTAAAAGGATTTAAAACGTTTGTGGAAAAATACCTTGTGTATCAGGATCCTCAGAAATATAGCATGGTTTCTGTGAAATATCAGAATCAGATTGTCACTACTTTAAACCCTTATTTTAAAGAAAATGACAGTATTTTAAAGGCAGGAAAGATGGAATTGGCAAAAGTTCCTTCCCCAACAGCCGCTAAAAAGACGGAAGCTAAACTCAAAATAGCAGAGGTAAAAAAAACCAACTCCACCTCGGTAAAACCAAAAGAGAGTACCAAACCGAAAGGACAAACAAAAGAAACCAAAAAAGCGGAGAAAAAGCCACCCGTCAAGGCGCAGTCCAAGCCTAAGGCAAAAGTAAAAATAGAATAAGTCAGGGCATTTAATACACAAATAGGAAACTATCCTTATAGATAAAAAAGTAGAAAAAAATCAAATCGATATAAAATGGAAAATCAAGAGTATTCAGTAGGTCTGGACATCGGGACAACGAAGATAGTCGCGATTGTCGGAAGAAGGAATGCACACGGGAAGATAGAAGTTCTCGGTGTAGGAAAAGCTAAGAGTCTTGGTGTTCATAAAGGTATTGTGAATAATATTTCACAAACCATTAATTCAATCAAGGCTGCAGTCTCCGAAGCACAATCCAGCGCCGGAGTTCCTATCCGCAAAGTTACGGTAGGTATTGCAGGAAAACACATCCGTTCTCTGCAGCACTCCGATTATATTATGCGTGAACATCCTGACAAATTTATTACAGACGACGACATCGAAGCATTAAAAGATCAGGTAAAAAAGCTGGTTATGCTTCCCGGAGAAGAAATTATCCACGTACTTCCTCAAGAATATAAAGTGGATTCCGAGGGGGAAATTCAGGAACCTGTTGGAATGCACGGAAAACGTTTAGAAGCCAACTTCCACGTTGTAGTTGGGCAAATGGGCAGCATCAGAAATATTGCAAGATGTGTTCGTGAAGCCGGATTAGAAATGGAGGCCCTTACTTTAGAGCCGCTGGCATCTTCAGAAGCTGTCCTTACAAAAGAAGAAAAAGAAGCAGGTGTAGCCATTGTTGACATTGGTGGTGGTACAACTGATATTGCGATCTTTAAAGATAATATCATCCGTCATACCTGTGTGATTCCATACGGAGGCGGAATTATTACCGAAGATATCAAAGAAGGCTGTTCCATCATAGAGAAACATGCAGAACAACTGAAAGTAAAGTTTGGTTCGGCTGTTCCCGAATTGGAAAAAGACAGTACTTTTGTAACCATTCCCGGGCTCCACGGAAGACCGGACAAAGAGATTTCTTTAAAAACTCTGGCTCAGATCATCAATGCGAGAGTAGAAGAAGTTTTGGAAATGGTGAATACAGAGCTGAAAGCTTACGGTGCTTTTGAACAAAAGAAAAAACTGATTGCCGGAATTGTTCTTACGGGTGGTGGTTCAAATCTGAAACACCTTCGTCAGCTGGCCAATTATACGACAGGTTTTGACAGCAGAATCGGTTTTGCGAATGAATATATCGCCAATGATAAAAATCAATACCTGAAAGGCCCTGAATTTGCTACCTCTATTGGATTACTGATGGAGAGTTTAAAGATCAGAGACAAAAAGCAGAATATTGACGAAGTTGTAGAAGTTGTTACAGAGCAGCCAAAACCGGAAGTTACTGCAGCACAGACTGAAACAGCTCAACCTGTTCAGCAGGCAGCCCCGGTTCAGGAGCAGCAGTCTTTCGAAAATGAAAAGCAAGAGAACAGAAAAGCGAAATTGACCTTCGGGCAGTCGCTGATGGAAAAAGTAAAAAAATTCTTTGAAGAAGTAGAGTAAATAAATATAAATGATAAAAGATTAATGATCAATGATACCTGAAATAGATTAATATTTATTAAATTAAAGACGAATATCATTCATCAATTATCATCTATCACTTATCAATTATTAAAAGTATAGTTATGGAAAATATAGGTACACAAGGATTTTCATTTGATTTACCAAAAGGAAATTCATCCATTATAAAAGTAATCGGTGTAGGGGGCGGTGGAAATAACGCTCTGAAGCACATGTACGAGAAAGGAATCCACGGAGTAGATTTCGTGATTTGTAATACGGATGCTCAGACTTTAGATAATAATCCGGTAGCCAATAAAGTTCAGCTGGGAACTTCTATCACAGAAGGTCTTGGAGCTGGTGCCGATCCTGAAGTAGGAGAAAAATCAGCCATCGAAAGTATTGAAGATATCAAGGCTGCTATGGGCCAAAACACCAAAATGGTGTTCATCACTGCCGGAATGGGTGGTGGTACAGGTACCGGAGCCGCTCCTGTCATTGCTAAAGTAGCGAAAGACATGGGAATTCTTACCGTAGGTATTGTTACCGTTCCTTTCAGCTTTGAAGGGAAAAGAAGACTGGAACAGGCAGAAAACGGTCTTGATAAATTAAGAAACAATGTTGACTCACTTATTGTCATCAACAATGATAAACTAAGACAGCAATTCGGAAACCTTGGATTCAAGCAGGGATTCTCAAAAGCCGATGAAGTGTTAACCAATGCTGCGAAAGGTATGGCAGAGGTTATTACCGGTTACTTTGATGTAAACATTGACTTTAGAGATGCCAAATCTGTACTTCAGAATTCAGGTACTGCATTGATGTCTACTGGAACAGCTTCAGGTGAAAATAAAGCTGAAGAAGCGGTAAGAAAAGCCCTTGATTCCCCATTATTGAATGATAATAAGATTACAGGTGCTAAAAACGTATTGCTATTGATCAGAAGTGGTGCTGAAGAAGTGACCATGGATGAGATCGGTATTATCATGGACCACATTCAGAAAGAAGCAGGAAACACTGCAGATATCATTTTCGGGGTGGGTGCAGATGAAGAATTAGGAGATGCTGTAAGCGTTCTTGTAATTGCAACAGGATTCTCTAATGATAATAAGAAATTCGCGGGACCTACTGAGAAAATCAGAATCAGTCTTAATGACAGTTTTGAAGCACCTAAAAATTCTCCTTTCAAAACAAGAGAAGAAAGAGAATCAGCTCCTGAGACAACGCATGATTTTGGAGGAAAAAACCTTTTCAGACTTGATGACGAAGAACACGACACTCCGTTCAATGTGACGTCTACTGAAAAAAAAATGATTATTGAAGAAGAACAGCCAAGAACTGAAATAAAATTCTTTGATAAAGAGGAAGGTACGGTAAATACTCCGGAACAGAACTGGAGAAATGAGGAGGAAGGAGAAGAAGAATACAGCTTATTCTCTATTGATGAGGAGAGTGAAGATCCTAATGATCTTGAGATCCAGTCTTTCTCATTTGATTTTGAAAATAAAAAAGAAGAACCACAATCCGGAACTCCTTTTAACAACTCGTTTTCAAATGAAAAGCCTGTTGAATTCAGTTTCTTTGTAAATGAGCCTACCAGAAATGAACCAAATACGGATTTCGGACAGCCAAAGGCAGAGTTTAATACACCTACAAATGCCGCTGTAGCTGAACCAGCTCAAAAGATTGAAACTTTCTACCAGAAACAGGAAGAACCAAAAGTGGAAACAAGACCATCTTTTGAAAACAAAACAGAAATTGAGACTCCAAAAACTGAAGAATCAGAATTCACTTTCGTGAATAAAACGATTGATCAGGACAGAGTTATTGAAAGAAGAAATAAATTAAAAGAATTCAACTCGCGCTACCAGAATTTTGACAGCACAAGTGAATTCGAATCTATTCCGGCTTTTAAAAGAAAAAATATTTCGATCGACGGAAGCAATGCTTCAGACCAGAATATCAATACTTACCTGTCTGATAACAACGGATCCATGCAGATCAGAGAAAACAGATTTTTAAATAAAGATGTAGACTAAATTGCTATTGGCAGCTGGCTACTAGCAAATGGCTTTCGAGACCATATAAAAGCTATCAGCCAACTGCCAGAAGCCAAAAGCAAACAAACCATGAGTTTAGAAAATACCATAAACGAAGCTATAAAAACAGCAATGAGAGCTAAAGACAAAGTGGCTTTGGATTCTCTGCGTGCTGTAAAATCTCAGATATTACTGCTTAAAACAGAGGCTATCGGTGCCGAAGTAACAGCAGAACAGGAAATTGCTATTCTTCAGAGAATGGTAAAACAACGTAAGGATTCTTACGACCAATTTACTGCACAGGGAAGAAATGATCTTGCAGAAGTAGAAGACGCTCAGATGAAAGTAATCGAGCAGTTTCTGCCCAAACAGCTTTCTGCTGAAGAATTGGAAACAGAAATTAAAAATATTATTTCTGAAACCGGAGCTGAATCCGTTAAAGATTTAGGGAAGGTAATGGGAGTTGCATCAAAAGCATTAGCCGGAAAATCAGACGGAAAAAGTATTTCCGAGATGGCTAAAAAGCTCCTCTCTTAATGTGATCGGTTTCGCAATTTTGAGTTGATCTTAATTTCGCAAACACGTATCTCATTCCATAACTTAGGATATACAACCTTTGCATATCGATTTGATTAAGAAGCCCGGAACTCTTCAGTTCCGGGCTTCACTTTCTTTGGATATTAAAGTTTGTTAATCAGTTTTTAATTCTAAACTGAAAAAGAATTAAGCTACTACCATATTTCAGAGAGTATTTAAGTGGTTGATTGCTTGAGGGAAAGCTTTAAATGTTTTTTTCACGGTCGTTTGTTTTTCAGAATCATTTCAAATTTAATAATAATATTTTAATATTCCTATAGTTAATTCACGTTTTTTAGAATATTATTGCAATATTAACAGTCGGTTAATTTTATATGACTAATCAATTGATAGTTTTTATATATTGAACAAACGCAAAGAATTGCTTAACTTTGTAGGGATAAAAAACAAAATATATGTATCCAACAGATTTAGTAATGCCTATGAAGGCAGAGCTTACAGATAAAGGTTTTCAGGATTTAACAACTCCGGCTCAGGTAGAAGAAGCTTTGAAACAGTCCGGAACCACATTATTGGTCATCAACTCTGTATGTGGTTGTGCGGCAGGTGCTGCAAGGCCAGGAGTAGTATACTCTTTGACAGGAGACAAAAAACCAGATCATTTAACGACTGTATTTGCAGGATTTGATACTGAAGCAGTAGTAGAAGCAAGAAAACACCTTGCTCCATTCCCTCCAAGTTCTCCATGTGTTGCGCTTTTCAAAGATGGTGAATTGGTTCACATGCTGGAAAGACATCACATTGAAGGGAACCCTGCAGGAGCTATCGCAGCAAATCTTCAGGCCGCATACGACGAATATTGCTAATAAGCAATCAACTAAATACCAAACCGTTACAAAATTTGTAACGGTTTTTTTATTTAATACCGTAAAAAATTTTCTGAAAATTCAAATATCATTATATTTGTTGAAATGGCAACCAAAGCACTTTTCAATACCGTAGTTAACTGGTTTATCCGTCAAAGGATTGATCAGATACAGAATTTTATAGACCATCCGATTGAAACCCAGAAAGGTATACTCTTTTCTCAGCTGTTTCATGCGGAAGATACGGAATATGGTAAATTATACGGATTCAATTCTATCTCAAGTTATCAGGATTTTAAAAACAAAGTTCCTATTGTTACCTATGAAGAAATGGAACCTTTTATTGAAAAAGCAAGACAGGGACATAAAGATGTAAGCTGGCCGGGGCTTATTAAACATTTTGCCAAATCATCGGGTACCACCAATGCTAAAAGCAAATTCATTCCGATCTCTGCCGAAAGCCTGGAATACTGCCACATGAAAGCCGGAAAAGACATGGTTTCGATTTATGCCAACAACCATCCCGAAAACCAGCTTTTTAATTATAAAAACTTACGCTTAGGTGGAAGTTCCGAACTTTATGCGGATTTTAACACAAAATTTGGAGATTTATCTGCGATCCTGATCGACAACCTTCCGTTTTGGGTAGAAATTACCACTACTCCCAGCAAGAAAGTTTCTTTGATGGGAGAATGGGAAAGTAAGCTTAAAGCAATTACATCCGAAGTAAAAAATGAAGACGTGGGAAGTATTCTTGGAGTACCAAGCTGGATGATGGTTCTTCTGCAAAGAGTATTAAAGGAAACCAATGTAGGAAGTATTTCGGAGCTGTGGCCTAATTTAGAGGTGTTTTTTCACGGTGGAATCAGCTTTAAGCCCTACAGGGAACAATTCAGACAGATCATCGGAAAAAACATCAATTACTACGAAATTTACAATGCTTCCGAAGGCTTCTTCGGTATTCAGGACAGATCAGACAGTGATGAGATGCTGCTGATGCTGGACTATGGAATATTTTATGAGTTTATCCCTATGGATCAGTTTCATTTTTCAAATCCGAAAGTCGTAAGTCTGGAAGACGTGGAAGTTGGGAAAAACTACGCAATGGTAATAACCACCAATGGAGGCCTTTGGAGATACCTGATTGGTGATACCGTTGTCTTTACTTCAATCAATCCGTTCAGAATAAAAATAACTGGAAGGACAAAGCACTATATCAATGCTTTTGGGGAAGAACTGATGATTACCAATGTAGAATCTGCTCTTGCAAAAGCCTGCGAAGCAACGGGAGCACAGATCACAGATTTCACAGGAGCACCGGTTTTCATGAAAGGAAATGAAGGCGGCGCCCATGAGTGGATTTTTGAATTCAGCCAGCATCCGGATGATCTGGAACACTTTATTGATGCTTTTGACAAGCATTTAAAAACCATTAATTCAGACTATGAAGCGAAAAGATACAATAATATGACTCTTAAAAGACCAATTGTACATATCGCCAAAGAAAATCTGTTCTATCACTGGCTGGAAGCTAAAGGGAAATTGGGCGGACAGAATAAGGTACCAAGACTAAGCAATGACAGAGAATATATTGATCCATTGCTGGAAATGAATAAATAAAGTTTATTTTAAAGCGCAAAGAATTAGTAATTCGAATGTTTTATTTAAGGAGGCTAAGAATATGGCAGCTTCGCCGCTTATGAAGCGTAATGGCAATGCGTACGCTTCCTTGGAATCAATCTGTTGATTCAAGCTTTGCTCCCTCGAATTATTACAGTATCAAAATAGAAACTCTGCCTTAAGAAATTCTATTCACAAATCATAAATAAAAAGCCGTAATTCTGTTGAACTACGGCTTTTCATTTTATTTACTTAGATCTTCCTGAACTTTTTTGGCAGCTTCTTCAACTTTCGAAGCTCCTTTTTTCGCCGCTTCTTTGGCGTCCTGCCCTACTTTATTGGCTTCAGTTTTGATATCCTGTCCTGCTTTGTTAAGATCTTGTTTTGTCTTATCTGCAGTGGCATCAATCTTATCTTTTGCCTTCTGAGCAGCGGCATCAATCTTATTGCCGGCTTCATCTACTTTAGCCTTAACGTCTTCTTTTGCATTGTTGATTTTTGCAGTATCCACAACGTTCGGTGTTTCTGTAGTAGTAGTGGTTGTAGTAGTAACTGATCCGTCAGGATTTTCTACCTGTTCTGTTTTTGTTGTTGATTTTGTACATGCTACCGTGAATACTGAGATCACCAGTGCAGCTAAAATTTGTTTTTTCATATTGTTTATTTTTTAATGGAATCTGGAGTTATTCTGATTTGGTTTCCTGCGCAGCTGTCTTTTCAGCTGTCTTAAGCTTCTTTTCAGCCTCTGCTTTTTTCTTTTCTTCTTCCTGTTTTGCTTTATTTTCTTTTTCGAGCTCGGCTTTAATTTTATTTTCTTCGTCCTGAAGCTTTTTTGCCTGTTTAACTGAATCAATATACTGGGGAGAAGACATTCGTATTTTGCGTGCAATATCCACTGAAACGGCTCCTGTAGAAAAGGAATCGACAGCAGTAGTATCATAACTTATTTTAACTTCCTGCTCAACCCCGAATCCCGGTGATTCTTTCTTCGAACAAGCAGTAAAAAGAATGATAAAAATAAAAATCGCAGCCAGTAAATTTTTCATGGAACTAATTTAATAGAAATTCCGCAATTACAGGATAATGATCCGATAATTTCACAGATTGATCTACCTTATAGCTTAGTGGAATGATTGATTTTGAAGTGAAAATATAATCAATTCTCAAAGGCACTTTATAATCATGGAAACTGCTGGCGCTGCCCTTTCCGGCTACCAGGAATGCGTCCTGAAGGTCTTTTCCAAGGTTATAATACTCATATGAATTGGGAACAGAATTAAAATCTCCGGCCAGAATAACAGGATAAGGAGATAAATCGATCATTTTTCTGATTCTTTTAACCTGGTCTTCATGTGCCTGAAAGGTGGGAGTCATGTGAGAAAGTAACGTTGAAACATTTCCCAAACCTAATTTATCAAGTTTTGTAAACATCGATTTATGAAGTCTGAAGGGTTCAAGATACACATTAATAATTCTGATTACTTTTCCATTAATGTCTATATCTGCGTAGAATGAATTTCCGCGGGCTTTTTCGTCAATAAGCTCTGCTTGTCTTACAATTTTATGCTTGGTTTTAAGAATAACCGACGGGTATTTTATAAGATCACGCTGTATAGCACGGTTTGTATCTTTTTCCTGTACAAGAATAATGTCTGCATCCTGTGCTTTGATATAATCTTTCACTTTATCCCATCCATATTCTCCATATTTCACATTAAAAGTTAATACTTTAATATCCCGTATTGTTTTTAAATTTTCTGTTTTTGGGGAAAAGTTGATCCATCGTCTGATCGGATTATAGAAAATAAATGTACCTAAAACAAAAGCAATCGCAATTTTTTCTTTTTTGAAGATCCAGATCAGTGTTAAAATTACATGTGCCAGTATCAGATAAGGAAAACCGAGAGACAGAAGATTCAGGTTGCCTAAAATGTTGGGTGGAATCCATGCATTCCCCAATGTGCATAACAGCAATACGGCAACAACGATATGTATAAATAGTAATATCTGGTTCGACTTCATGAAAAAACGGTCTTGGTACGATTTTCTTCAACAAAAATCCTACCAAGCAAATAATTTTAACTCTTTTTATGATTATTTTTTCTCCGTAGAAAATGTTACTGTGACAGGATAATGATCTGAAATACTTACAGAACGGTCAATTTCGTAAGATATTGCCTTTAATGACTTTGAAGAAAAAATATAGTCGATCCTGATGGGGAATTTATAATCGTGAAAACTGGTTGCACTTCCTTTTCCTGCAGTCAGAAATGCATCTTCCAGACCCTCTGATAAATGATAATATTCGTAAGAATTGGGTACAGAATTGAAATCTCCAGCAAGAATTACAGGATAAGGAGAGCTTTCAATTTCCTCTCGGATAAGAACCACTTGATCCTGGTGCTTTTTAAACGTGGGTATCAGCTTTTTAACCACATCCAATATTTTCTTTTCATTGGTATCTACATCTTTTCCGGGTTTTATCATCTCTTTTTCAAACCGGAATGGATTAAGATAAACATCCACAAACCTGTATATCTTTCCATTTATATCAATGTCAGCAATTATACCAGGTATTCTCAAATCTTTATCCTGAGGTTGTATAATTTTTTCATTAATGATTTTATGTTTGGTAAGAATAGCAAATATCCCGCTTGGCTTTACTTTCTGATATCCTTCAAACTCATATAATCCAGCACCATCTTCTTGCAAAATAATAACATCCGCATTCTGAGATCTCAAATAGGATTCAATATTTCTTCTCCCCCAGAAACCTGCTCTTGCATTAAATGAGACTACTTTTATCTCAGAATCTCTACTTTTAGGAGAAGAATAGTTAACCCAACGTTTTACAGGATTTATAAATGCTAACCCAGCAAACATAAACAAAAAAGCCCTTTTTTTCCAGCTGAATACCCAGAAAACTGTTAGAATCACATATACTATAATAAGCACAGGAAAACCTAAGGAAAGCAGATTAAACCATGGAAAAATCTTTGGCGGTACATAAGCGTTCAGTAAAGTACCCAGCAGCAGAAACAAAATTCCCAGATGGATAATTAATACGATAAGTCGGAAAATCTTCACAAAATTATTTTAATTGAAACGGTACAAATGTTTTTTCCAAATTCTTGCCAGCAGCCATCCAACCAAAGCACCACCAACGTGGGCAAGGTGGGCAATACCTCCTCCATTTCCAGAAACCCCAAGGTATATGGAAACCACAACAATGATGGGTAAGAGGTATTTTACTTTCATAGGAACAGGGATAAACATAATTCCGATTTTTGCATCCGGATATAATGTGGCAAAAGCTGCTACTACTCCGAAAATAGCGCCGGAAGCACCAACCATTGGTGTTGCAACAATAGCTTTAAAGCTATCCAGTAATTCCTTTTGTTTAAGAATAGAACTTGTATTTCCGGTAAATTCAACACTTGCGCCGGATAAATAGGCATTTACATTGAACCCCAGCTGCTCTAATTCATGGGAAAGCTGCTGAACTTCAACAAAATTCCATGCATTAAAAAGGAAAAATGCTCCTAAACCACTTGCAAAGTATAAAATCAAATATTTTTTATCTCCTAATGTTTGCTCCAGAATTGGCCCAAAACTAAAGAGTGTCATCATATTAAATAAAATATGCATGATACTTCCATGCATGAACATATGAGTAATAACCTGCCATGAATGGAAAAATGGAGAGAACGGATAAAAACCCGCAAGGTAGCCAATCATCTGGTTTCCCATGAAGTAAGTCACAATAAATACTATAACATTGATGATAATTATGTTCCTTGTAATGGGTGGTATATTGTTAAACATATTTTTTAAAATTTGTTTTTAAAATCATTAAACGGAACTTCATAAAAGCATCTTTTGCCATCCGGTAAAAATTCCGGGAAGCCTAATGCTGTAAAGTCTTTGATCAGTTGTTCCGCATCTTTTTTATAAATAAAGTCAAATCTGGATTTCGACTGCATTTTATTCCATTGGTTATGGTAATACTGCATGAATTCTTCTTCCGTCTTGTAATCCAGGATCTCAAAAAGGTTCTCCAGGAATTTCATGGCCTGGGTTTCTTTCAGGCCTTCCGGAAGTGAATCTATTCGAAGTACACTTTCATGAGCAATTTTCATGTCAAACCCTAATTCCGGCAGATATTTTTTGATCGAATTATATTTTGTCTTTTCGATTTCATTCATATGATACTCCAGGGAGAAAAGAAGAGCATGGCTGTTTGTGCTTGATTTTCTGGTGGATTTGTTTCCTTCAGAAACCAACAGTCTGTGCATTCTTCCCAGATCCAGCATTAAAGTGACATCTCCTTTGTTAAAAAGCCAGTATCCATTGGGAAGCCTCATCAGATCTTCATCAAAATCCTCATCTTCAAACAGGTTAATCTTTGAAGGCTCTGCTGTAATATTCTGATGGTACATTTCCGTAAGGTTCTGAATTTCCTCCGGATGTACTACATTTTTCTCTTCCAGAAACGGATTATAGTCTTTATCTACAATGATTTCAGGCATTTTGAAAACACCTCCGCCGGATCCTCCTCCATTTCCTTTGCTCGGAATAGGTTTATTCATCATTTCATCCAGTTCAGGATCTCTGTCGAAATCCAGGCTTGGAGAAACATTGTAAATCCCTAAAGATCTCTTAATGGTTGAACGAAGCAAGGCAAAAATAAGATGCTCGTCCTCAAATTTCACTTCTGTTTTCTGTGGATGGATGTTGACATCTATTTTCTCGGGATCAAGCTCCAGAAAAAGGAAAAAGGATGGCACATATCCAGGTTGAAGCAAGCCTTCAAAAGCTTCCTGTACTGCTTTATTGAAGTATGGACTTCTGAAGTATCTTCCATTAACAAAAAGGAACTGCTCGCCTCTTGCTTTCTTGGCCCCTTCAGGTTTAGCAACAAAACCATGAAGTTTACACCAGATAATGTCTTCTTTAATAGGAATCAGAAGCGGCTGAAGCTTTCTTCCGAAAACATCCACAATACGCTGCATCTGGCTTCCTTTTCTCAGTCTGAAAACAGCTTCATCATCATGAAAAAGGGAAAACTCCAGATTCTCATGAGCCAGTGCAACACGCTGAAATTCATCAATTACGTGTCTGAATTCAATATTATTATTTTTCAAAAATTTCCTTCTTGCAGGAACATTGTAGAAAAGATTTTTTACTAAAAAATTTGATCCGTCTGCTGTCTGAACCGGATCCTGAAACTGGAAAACCCCTCCTTCGATATAGATATTGGTACCAATGGAAGTATCCTTCTGTTTTGTTCTGAGCTCCACCTGGGAAACTGCCGCAATAGAAGCCAGCGCTTCACCACGAAATCCTTTTGTGGCTATCTTAAAGATATCTTCAGTTCCTTTGATCTTGGAGGTAGCATGCCTTTCAAATGCCATACGGGCATCTGTTTCAGACATTCCTTTTCCGTCATCCACCACCTGGATAAGGTTTTTCCCGGCATCTCTGATGATCAGTTCAATTTTCGTTGCATCTGCATCAATAGCATTTTCCAAAAGTTCTTTCACGATGGATGCAGGCCTCTGCACCACCTCTCCTGCTGCAATTTGGTTGGCTACATGATCCGGTAAAAGCTGAATAATATCTGACATAAAAACGTAAATCAACTTACAAAAATAGTCAATGAAAACGGGAATTAAAATACTAAAATCGTGATTTAATATTTAATTATCAACATTTTTGCCTATTTATCCCCAACCGGTTTTTTTAATGTTTGTAATGAAGGGCGTTAGCAAGTTTATTGCTCCAATCCGGAAATCTTTATTTCAACAATCGTTAAAAACAGGACAAAAACAAGTCATTTGTACATAAATAAATTAATTTTTAAGAAAAATGCCCCTATTCTATGATAAAATAAGGGCACTTACAGCTAGTTTATACAAAAAATTAATAGTGTGTTTTTATATTTTAATCCTCAAAGACAAGCTTTCTTTTCTTTTCTCTTTTAGGAATTCCATGGATTTTATCATACAGATAAGCAAAGAGATTAGGTTTTTTATAAATCCTGCTGTATCTGTATTTCGTGTTGAAGTGTCGAATATGAATTTTATAAGCATCATATCCGATGACAATCAGAAGACATATGCTGATCACATAGAATACTCTGAATTCCAGATAGTAATATGTTAACCCCGAAAATACAGCGCCCATTACATAAGCAAGCATAATACTCATGAGAAGTTTTGCCCTGCCAATCAGCTCCCCGTTTTTTCTGTATTTTTTCTGGGTAAACATGGATACCAGAATTCCAAGGTCGGTAGTTGTTCCCGTAAGGTGGGTCGTTTTTACAGAGAAATTGGAGATACTTGCGGTAAGACCGTTCTGAAGTCCCGTAGCAAAAAGCATCAATGCCACTAAATATTCTGTTTCTTCCAATGTTTTCTGGTAATAAAACTGTCCGTATATTCCTACAAACAAAAGACATATGATTTCCAGCACGATTGGCATGGCATGGGCGAAATATTTACTTTTCTTATTAAAATTGATAACAATAAAGTTGGACAGGAAGCTTCCGAAGAAGAACAAAAAGATCCATCCGCCTACAACTCCTACCTGCGTCCAGTTTCCTTTACTGATTTCTGCCGCTAAAATAGCGTAATGTCCTGTTACGTTTGACGTGAAAGAGAGGAATATCAACAGGGAAGCAATATTTATAGTACCTGCCGTGAAGGCAGTCAGCGTTCCCAACCTGATGTTGTCTCCCAATGTTCTGCTGTTACTATAATTTCTTAACATTTTTTATTTTTTTAAATTGCGTTTAATTTTCAGACTTCTACAAAAATCTCTGCCAATCTTCCTCTTTCCGGAAGTTTTTCTCTTACTTCGACCGTAATTTCATGAGATTTCAGTTCTTTGCATTTCCTGATATAAGGAATCAGATCGAATTTTCCGTTTCCTCTGCTTTTGATGGATGGAGAATAATAAGCTTCCTCAATGTTTTCCGCCTTTATGTATTGGTTGAATGTTCTCTGGAAACTTCCTGTGAAAATGTCGCAGATGATTTTATTGACCAGATGAGGATATTTATTGCTGATAATTCCCAAAGCATCACAGAATTCTGCAGGTCTTATTTTATTGAATACCGATGTTTTGGTACTGAACAAAAGATCTCTGATAGAATCTCCGGAATCATACCCGGAAGTCAGAAGAATGTTATATTGGTTCTGATCTTCTGCTACTTCTTTCTCTTTAAGTACTTTTTTCAATATATTCAATGACTCAAGAGAGTAATCTGTTGCAATTAAAATTGTTTTAGTCATGTTCTTATTATTTTGTATTGTGTTTATCTTTTTTGATGATACAAAACTAGAACGACCATATTAGAAGATCTTTGGAATGGAATTAAAATGTGATTAAAGAGATTAAAATGAGATTAGAAAATTGTTAACGGGAGTTAATATGACGAAAAGCTCTTTTGCATTTTGCCATTTCGCTTTTTCGTCAATTTGCGATTTTGCCTATTGTTATTCTGGTTTACACTTTGGCTTGTTCGCCCTTCTGAGTGCTGTAGAAATTAGGAAAACGCATCTGTACCGTTGTTCCCTGGTTTTCGTGAGAGCTTACAATCAGTTCACCGTGGTGCATTCTGACAATATTTCTGGCCAATGGAAGTCCGATCCCGTAGCCTTCATAATTATTGGTATTGGAAGCTCTGAAAAACGGATCGTAGATTTTATTCATTTCCACTTCAGGAATTCCAATCCCGTTGTCTTTTATAATGATGTAGACATCTGTATTGGTGGCGCCAAGAGAGACTTTAACCTGCTGAAAATTAGAATATTTACAGCCATTACTGATGATATTGGCCACTGCAAGATGCAGTAGCTGCTCATTCCCCTGAACTTTTAATTTCTTGGGATTATCGGGAAGCATGCTGATATCAAGATAGATATTGTTTCGGGAATCAATTCGCCTTAAGGTTTCAATAACGTCCCAAAGAAGCTGATCAATTCTCACCTTATCCATTTTCTGGATTTTCCCGTCGAATCCGGTTTGGGCAATCATTAATAGTGCTTTAATCTTTTTATCCAGCTTTTCAGCTTCATCCAGAATGATTCCGAGGGTTTCTTTGTATTCATCAGCTGTTCTGCTGATAGAAAGCGCAACATCGGCTTCTCCCATAATGGATGTAAGAGGCGTCCTCAATTCGTGGGAAACATTGCCGATCAGGTGGTTCTGGGTTTCAAAAGACGTTTCAATGCGGTTGAGCATATCATTAAAGGTATCTACCAACTCATTAAGCTCTTTATTATCAGGATGTGATTCCAATCTTAAGTGAAGGTTTTCAGAACTGATTTCTTTTACTTTTCCTGTAATTTTTAAGATCGGCCTGAATAAGGTTTTGGACAGATAAAAAGAAAAAATCATACTGAAAAACAGAGACAGTACAATACAGGTAAGCAGTGTTCTCTTTAAAAAGCCCAGATAATAAACAACATAATGGTTTTTGGCAGAAGCGATGGCAATATAATCTTTATCATCATATCTGAAACTTTGTCCTATATAATAGAATTCTTCATCATTATAATTGGATTCTCCTTCTCTGATAATATTTTTAAAGAAATAATCGGGGATATGAACTTCCTGAGATATTTTTTTGAAATTGGAATCGGCAGGAACAGCAAAAACATAGTCTCTTTCCATCGGAAGTTCCTCATCATTCAGGTTGCTGAGAATATAGTTTTCAGGAAGGTCGAGATGATCTTTACTTTTTTCGATCTGAACAATGGTTGCCGTCCTTATCTTCAACAGCTCATAAAACCTCTGATGTGAAAAATTAACGATAGAAAAATACACCAAACCACTGAACAGCAAAATGATGGCGGTAAAAACCAGCATCAAAAGTACCATCGTTTTGGTTTGATTTGTAATGACTCTGTTAAACATTCATTATGTCTTTTTCAACACATAACCCATTCCTATCACGGTATGAATCAGTTTATTATCATCCTGGCTATCCAGTTTTTTTCTTAAATAATTGACATAAACATCTACCACGTTGGTTCCCAGTTCATAGTTTACGCCCCAGACCGCATCCAGAATTTCTGCTCTCGAAATTACTTTTTCCGGATTATTCAGGAAGTACAGCAGCAGTTTATACTCTGTGGAAGTAAGAGAAATATCTTCTCCGGCTCGGGTTACTTTTTTGGTGTAGTCATTCACCATCAGATCCGAAAACTGGAATACATGTTCATTATCCGGCTCAGGTTCAGCAATTTCCTGCGGACCGTTGTTATTGCTTCTTCTTAGCAGGGATTTTACACGTGCAACCAACTCAATGAATTTAAAAGGCTTCACCAGATAATCGTCTCCTCCGCTTTCCAATCCGAGAACAATATTTTCAGAAGTTCCCAAAGCAGTCAGAAATAAAATAGGAACGCTCTGATTGGTTTTTCTTATCTCTTTGCACACATCCAGACCGTTCATTTCCGGAAGCATAATGTCTAAAATTACCAGATCAAAATCGTTAGCCTGCACCAGCTGAACTCCTGTACGGCCGTCAAAAGCTACAGAAATTTCATATCCATTTTCCTGAAGTCCCTTTTTAATAAAGGACACCACACTGGTTTCGTCTTCGATAAGAATAATTTTTTTCATAGATGAAATAAGGAGTTTTACAAAAATAGGGAAATTTTCCTGGGAGAAAAAGCGAGGAATATCAGAGAGCCAAGTAGCAAATAATAATTTTCAATGAATTGATTCCCTCCTGTACCTAAACTCTATAGAATAATATTACCTTTGTTTGAATATAATTCAGGTTAAATTACACACAGTATGAATGACTTTTTAATAGGTATCGGCAAGAGATTAAAGGATATTAGAAAAAAGAATAATTTAACCATTAATGAGCTGGCCTTCAAAGCGAATGTAAGCAACGGACTTGTTTCCAGAATTGAAAACGGAAGAACGATTCCTTCACTTCCTGTTCTCTTAGATCTGATTCAGTCGCTGGAGATTGATGCCAGTTATTTTTTTGAAGGGGTTGAGAAAAAATCCAACGCCAAATTTATTTATGTTCCGAAAGAAAGCCAGCAAATTATAGAAAAAGAAGTGGAAGCTGAGGGGTTCAGATATATGCACATCTTCAGCAAGAGCCTTCATTCTTTAGGTTTTGAGGCCGTTCTGCTGACGCTTGAACCTAATTCTAAAAGGGAAAAGGTCATTACGGATGCCTGGGAATTCAAATATATTCTGAAGGGAGAAGTGAAATACGTAATTGATAATGAGGAAATCATCCTTAAAGAAGGGGATTCGCTTTATTTCAACGGTAAGTTTCCTCACGTTCCGGTAAGCATCAGCAATGAAAGCTGTGTAATGCTTGTTCTTTACTTTTATACTGCTTAACTATTTCATTTTTTTAACGCAAAGTTTTTTTATTATTTGCTTTTGTCATTCTGACGAAGGAAGAATCTCTTATTTGCATTCAATAACGCGAGATTCTTCATTACATTTTATTTCATTCAGAATGACAATTGTAGTGTAGATCCCTTATAAATACACAGATAATAATGAAGCTTCTTCAACGACAACGTCGTAACCTTTGCACACTTATAATGTGATATTATAATTATTAAGCTTTGCATTTAAATCATATTTCAATTTTACATCATGCTTCAATTTTGATTTTCTGAAGCATACAAAAGTTTACAAATATGCAACTTCTGGTTTTCGTTATTCTTCCAAGATGAACGAAATATGAACCAAATCAAGCCTGCTTTTGGAAAGTTTCAATTCCTTTTATTTTCAGGAAATATTTGCGAAAAGTGTTGAAACAGTGGATTTAAATATTGTTTAGTCCTGTTTTTAAAGGTTGGCATTAATACATTTAAAGATAAAATAAACGTAACAAATAGAACTTATTTGTTAAACAATACTTAACACAAAATATTTATATATATTAAAATTATTAGCTTGATTTGCATAAAAAATTTAATATATGTAAAAATGAAAACAAAATTAGAGAAATTACTTACCCTTGTTTTTGTCTGTCTCATAGTCTTTGTTTCAGCGCAAAAACAGTTAATTATAGGAACTGTGCTTGACGACAGCCAGCCTCTCCCCGGGGCCACAGTCAAAATAAAAGGCTTATCTAAAAATATAACCACTGATATCGAAGGAAAATTTACCATCAACGATATTAAAGAAGGCCAATACATCTTACAAATCAGCTACATCGGTTATGAATCTACAGATATCAATGTAGACCTGAAACCGGAACAAACGGTTGACTTAGGAATTATCAAACTATCCCAACCTAGAAAAAACATTGACGAAATTGTCGTCACCGGAACGTTGAAAAATACGGAAGCGAGAGCTTTAAACCTGCAGAAAAACGCAATTAATATCACCAATGTCATCGCTTCAGACGGAATCGGAAAGCTACCGGACAGAAATGCAGCAGAAACCGTACAGCGTGTGCAGGGAGTTTCTATTGAAAGAGACCAGGGCGAAGGAAGATTTGTTTCCCTGAGAGGTCTTCCGCCATTCTGGGCTTCTACAACGATCAATGGAAACCGGCTTCCCACCGCAGAGGAAGAAACGACATCCAGAGCAACAGCATTTGATTTCTTTCCTACAGAACTGATCTCCTATGTACATGTAAACAAGTCTTTTACCCCAGATATGGAAGCAGATGGAATTGGCGGCGGTGTCAATTTTATTACCAAAACCCCACCGATGAAAACAGAATTCAAAGCCACTGTGGGAAGCGGTTATAACGCAAAGTCTGATAAAGGCGTCTACAACCTTGGATTTTTATATGGAGGAAGAACAAAGGATAAAAAATTCGGGTATTTAATCAATTTTGCCCATTTCATAAGAAACTGGTCTACTGATAATTTTGAAGCACGAAGAAGTGGTGACGAAGGGATTTTCAGGCTGGAACTTCGCGATTATAACGGAGTTCGAAAGACAACCGGAATCAATACCGCTTTTGAATATGTATTGTCTCCAAAAACGACTTTCTATTTAAAAGGAATCTATGGTACCTTATCGGATGACGAGACCCATTATAAACACAGGATCCGGTTTGATAAGTTCAGCAGTGCTAATAATACAGCAAGAGTGGAGCTTCAGAATATCCACAATTTACTGATAACGGAGCTTACTTCTGTTTCTTTGGGAGCGGTTCATCAATTCAATAGAGGAAAAATCGACTGGGATTTATCCTATTATGACAACAAGTTTAAGTATGGAAATATTCCTGATAAGCAGAACAACTCATATTATGTCGTCAAGTACACTCAATCTGGTGTAGGCATCAATCCTGATTATATTGCTAATCATGGAAATGGACCTAGGGCTTACTGGAAAGCAGATGGCGGAAAATTAGATTATAAAAATCCTGATGCGTTATTTGGCTTCTACAGTGATCCGAACTTTAAAATGGATGCCTCACAGATGAGATTTACAGATCTTGAATTCTATAAAGTTTTTGTAGAGGAAAAGGATAAGATTGTTGCTGCCTTCAACCATGAAATCAATGCTTCTGATAAACTGACTTTAAAGTATGGTTTTAAATACAGAGATAAAGAACGTAATGCAAAATTCTCTGATATTTTCTACAACTGGAACAACGGAACATCGCCTCTTCTGTCTGATTTCTCACAATATATCACAACACAGCCCAACGGACCAAAATATTTAAGTGAAATGAACGCACACATCGGCAATACTTTCGGACCCGTACTTTCCACCAATGGAATGAATCAGTTCTGGTACCAGAATCAGGGAAATCTGAAGATAAATACTGCTGATTCCGAAGCTCTGGAATACAATAAAGCATTAGGAAGAAACTTTGATGTGTTTGAAAAACATGCAGATGCTTATGGAATGGCAACGTACAAACTGAATGATAAAATCATCATTTTAGGAGGAATAAGATTATCAAATACCAATACCAAAGTAAAAGGATACAGTGTGAATGATGATGTACTGACTCCGGTAGAAAACACCAAAAACTATCTGGCTGTTCTTCCGATGATTCATTTAAAATATACTTTAAATGATAAAGCTAATCTTCGTTTTGCAGCGACAAGAACTTTTTCAAGACCAAATTTTGGTGATCTGACTCCGGGAGGAACTTATATTGAAGCAGACAACGAGTTCAAAGGCGGAAATCCCAACCTTAACCCTACCTATTCTTTGAATTTTGACCTGATGGGTGAATATTATTTTTCCAATGTCGGGATTCTAAGCGGCGGCGTTTTTTATAAATCCATTACGGATCCTATTTTCCAGGACTCTTTTATCGGAAACTATAACGGAAACAACGGAGTACAGTTTACCGCTCCCAATAACGGAAAAGCGGCATGGCTGGGAGGTATTGAACTTGGAATTAATAAGAGATTTGATTTCCTTCCAGGGTTTCTACAATATTTCGGAGTACAATTGAATGCTACATTCATGACTTCAGAAATGGAAAAACCAAGCGGAAGAAAGGTGGCCCTTCCTTACCAGGCAAAGGAACTGTACAACGCGCAGCTTTTCTTTGAGAAAAAAGGATTCAATGCAAGACTGGCTTATAACTACAAGGGAAAGTATGCTGTAGAATACGCTGAGGAGGATATCAATGATTCTTATTATGGTAAATACAGCAATCTGGATTTCGGAGGTTCTTATCAATTTACCAAATACCTGACTTTGTATGCGGATGTAAACAATATTCTGAACAAACCACTGATTTACCACTTCGGTAAAAGCGAAGACCGTCCTGAACAGGTGGAATATTATGGAGTACGTTTCAATCTTGGAGTAAAACTGAATTTCTAAACCAGAACTATGGCCAGAACCATCAATCAAAAAACACTGGTAACACTGAAGGCCACATTTGCTGCTTTCGGTGTTTACTTCTGCATGTACGGTTTCAGGAAACCTTTTACTGTAGCTTCCTTCGAAGGACTTTCTTATTTTGGGGTAGATTATAAGATTCTGATTATCATTGCACAGGCCGTAGGCTACTTTGTTTCCAAATTCATCGGGATCAAATTTATTTCCGAGCTGAAACCTCAGAAAAGACTTGCTTATCTTTTTATTTTTATTGCTGTTGCAGAGCTAGCCTTGTTGGGGTTTGCAACCGTTCCTGCTCCTTATAATATCATATTTATGTTCGTCAACGGGATTCCACTGGGAATGATCTGGGGAATTGTTTTCTCGTATATTGAAGGACGGAAAGCCACTGAAATCATCGGATTGTTTTTATGTTCAAGCTTTGTGGTTTCTTCAGGATTTACAAAATCGGCAGGAAAATTTTTAATGGATACCTTCCCGATTTCCGAATTCTGGATGCCTTTTTCAGCCGGACTTATTTTCATTATTCCTCTGATTCTTTTCGGATTATTGCTTGAAAGAATTCCCAAACCTTCAGAAGAAGACATTTTGCTTAAAAACAAGAGACAGCCGTTGAATGGTAAGGAAAGAAGAGCCCTGATCCAACAATTTTTTGTTCCGATCGTATGTATCATCTTTTTATATATCAGTTTAACCGTTTTAAGGGATTTCAGAGATAATTTTAATCGTGAAATCTGGGACGGACTGAACTTTACTTTTGACAGTTCTATTTTCACTTTAACGGAAATTCCTATCGCCGTAATGGTTCTGGTAATTTTAAGCTTTATGGTAAAAGTAAAAAACAATAAAAAGGCATTTGCTTATTATCATTACATTCTTTTTGCGGGAATTCTTACGGTAGGACTTTCTACGTATCTGTTTCAGCAGGGTTCTCTGTCGCCTTTTTTATGGATGACAATTTCCGGCTTCGGAATGTACATTTGCTATATTCCTTTCAATGGAATTTATTTTGACCGGATGATCGCCGCTTTTGAAATCAAAGGAAATGTAGGTTTTCTGATCTATATTGTAGATTCTTTTGGTTACCTGGGAAGTGTTCTGATTCTTTTGTATAAAAACTTTGGCTCGGCCCAGACTTCGTGGTTACATTTTTATATTAACTTAAATTACATCATCACCATAACGGTTTTCATTCTTTCGGTGATTGCTTTTCTGGCTTTCAGAAAAAAGTCAAAACCCAAATCTAAATCTAATCAATTCATCAATTTCGATACGTCGAAAATTTTATAAACTATAGTACAATGACAACAAAATTTGATTTACTCGTTGTAGGAGGTGGAATTTTAGGAACATTCCATGCTTATCATGCGCTGAAGAAAAATCTTAAGGTAGCTTTACTGGAAAGGAATTCTGTTCCTCAGGGTGCCACGGTAAGAAATTTCGGACAGGTAGTACCCTCCGGAATGGATCTTAAATGGCAGAACTTCGGGAGGGAAAGTCTGGCCATCTACAATGAACTTCATGATCAGGCAGACCTTACCATCAGACAAAACGGTTCCATCTATATTGCTTCCAATGATGAAGAGCTTCAGTTGATTGAAGAACTTTATGAAATCAACAGAAATAATGATTATAAATCTGTTTTATTATCTAAAAACGACTGCATCAAGAAATTTGACGGTCTTCGTTCAGACTACTGCAAAGGAGGTTTGTTTTTCCCACAGGAACTTTCCGTAGATTCTGCAGATATGATTGTAAAACTTCACAAGCTGCTTCAGGAAAAAATGGGACTGCAGATTTTTTACAATACAACGGTTCTTGAAACCCATGAAAATGACCAAAAATGTATAGCTATTACAGCAGATGGAACGGAATTTAACGCTTCCAAAATCATCATCTGCGGGGGACACGAGTTTAAAACTTTATATCCTAAAGTATTCAATGACAGCGATCTGGAAGTGAGTAAACTGCAGATGCTTCAAACAAAGCCCCAAGGAATTTATTCGCTTCAGGGAAATATCCTTACAGGGCTTTCTGTGAGAAGATATGAGTCTTTCAGCGAATGTCCTTCTTTCCAGAAAATCAAGGCTTTAGAAGATCTCAACTCATTTGAAAAGAAATACGGCATTCACATTTTATTCAAACAGGCTCTTGATGGCTCTGTCATCATCGGAGATTCTCACGAATATGCTGATGCTAAAAATGCCGATGATCTCGGATACGACCTTAATATGGAGATTGATGAATTCATGATTCATGAGGCTAAGAAAATTATTGATCTTCCTACGTATGAAATTCAGAGGAGATGGTTCGGAATCTATTCCCAGTGCAAAACAAAAGATATTTTTGAGCACAGCCCATCCGCTAACATTCATATTGTAACGGGTATCGGAGGAAAGGGAATGACGGGAAGCGGTGGCTTCTCTAAGTTTAATATTGAAAAAATTTACGCATAACTTTTACATGAAAAATATAGAATTACTGGTTCTGGATATGGCCGGAACAACAATTGATGAGGATAATGTAGTTTACAAAACGCTTACTAACGCTGTGAATGATTACGGCTATGTGGTAAGCCTGGAAAAAGTATTATCCAGCTGTGCCGGAATGGAAAAACTGGAAGCAATCACAAGTCTTTTAAAAGAAATCAATGGGAACGAAGAAGATGCTCCTGCTATTTTTGAGGATTTTTCTGGACAACTGAAAGAATCTTATCAAAATCTGGATGTAAAACCCATCAACGGAACGGAAGATTTCTTATTGAATATGAGAGCTCAAAACAAGAAAATCGTTTTGAATACAGGCTATACTTCAGAAATCGCCCATCAGCTTTTAGATAAACTCAACTGGAAAGAAAACATTCATTTTGATGCTTTGATTACTGCGGATGATGTTTCAGAAAGCCGCCCAAGTCCTGAAATGATTCATCTCGCTATGAAGAAATTCAATATCACTGAAGCGCATAAGGTTTTAAAGGCAGGAGATTCTGTCATTGATATTGAAGAGGGTAAAAATGCAGGCTGCGGATTAACGGTAGCCGTTCTTTCTGGTGCTCAGATGCAGTCAGAGCTTGAAAAGGCAGCTCCTGATTATATTCTGAATACGATTTCTGAAGCTGAGGGGATTCTTTAAACACTTTTCAGATTATTTTTAAATACTTCTTGACACAAACGTTTTCATGGTTTTTCTATAGAAAATGTTTGTGTTTTTACCACCCCGTCAAAAATTCTTTGAATTTTCGACACCCCTCCGGAGGAGGGGAATATAGTACGGATCATTAGGTATTTATTATAACCGACATTTCCAGAAACCTTTTTTGATCTTCTATTCACAAAGCATGTAACTTAAAATAAACAGAGTCATTTTTCTTTTGTGGCTTTTGTGGTTAATATCTAAGCTTTTTGAGTGAACTTTTTAATTATCAATTAATTAACTTTCCGTTCACAAATGTTTACAAATAGTAAACTAATTTTACAATAGTTAAAAATAAATTACTATTTATAAACTTTCACAATTCTAAAAACCCTTTTTCCCCATGAAAACAAAACTATTCTCAATGGCTGTTGTAATGAGCTGTTTCCTTGGAGCTCAGACTAAAAAAGTTCTTTTTATTGGTATTGACGGATGTCGTGCAGATGTCATGATGTCTACACCTACTCCCAACATTCAAAACCTTATCAGCCAATCGATCTATTCTACGGACGGGCTTTGTGCTGCTACAACCTGGAGCGGAAACGGATGGAGCACCATGCTGACCGGCGTATGGCACACCAAACATAATGTTCAGGACAATAATTTCACAAGCCCGAACTATGTCAATTACCCTGATTTTCTGACAAGAGCAGAAAATTACAACCCTGGCTTAAGAACTATCTCTCTGGCACATTGGTCACCCATCAACGACAAAATCATTCAAACCGCAGATGTAAAGACCAATCTGGCAACGGATCTTGCCGTAAAAAATGCTGCTGTTACGGCTTTGCAGAATGACAATCCGGATATTCTCTTTGTAGATTTTGATGATGTAGACCATGCAGGCCATTCTTATGGATTCTCATCAACAGTTTCACAGTATGTAAATTCCATTAAAACAACAGATTCTTATATCGGAGAAATTGTTGCAGCGATGAAAAACAGGCCATCATACAACAATGAAGATTGGTTGGTGGTATTGACAACAGATCATGGAGCTGTAGACTCTTCACATGGAGGAGGAAACCTTTCTGAAAGAAACATTTTTACAGTATATTCCAACCCGGGATTTACTCCTCAGCAGATCAGCAAAACTGTTCTGGAATCCAATAAAATATTCAATCAATTGAATTTCCCGGCAGGAACTTATGCAAAGCCAGCAAGCCAGACTCCTTTTAATTTTGGAGCTAATCAGGACTTCACCATCGAGTTTTGGGTAAAGCCTAATGCAGCTTACTCCAGTGATCCGGTGATGATCAGTAATAAAAACTGGGCTAATGGGAAAAATAAAGGATTTGTGTTCTCAGGATATTCAGGACAGACTTTCAAAATGAATATTGGAGATGGAACGAACAGAATTGACCTGGTAGGCGGAAAAGTGGAAACAAATAAGTGGAAACATATTGCGGCAAGCTTTGACAGAGATGGCCTTGTAACATTGTACGAAGATGGTGTTCCGGTAACTTTTGCTAAAATGAACACCATTGGAAATATTGATTCCGGGCTTCCTCTTACATTAAACCAGGATGGAACCAATGTTTATGGACTCAATCTGGCGGCTTCTTATAAAGACATAAGAATCTGGAAATCTGCTCTTCCCAATGATGTTATTGTGAATTGGGCCAATCAGGATATTACCTCTTCGCATCCTTATTATTCTCAATTATTAGCCAATTGGAAGTGTAATGGAACTTCAGGAAATACGTTGACAGACTCCGGTCCAAACGCCAATAACATGACCGTGACAGGTTCTCCTACTTACAATGCGGGTACAGTGAATAATTTTAAGGTGTATGATTATACCTCAACAACGAGAGAAACAGATCATTTTCCAACTGTATTGAACTGGCTTTGTATTCCGGTACAATCATCATGGGGAATAGATGGAGTGAATAGAATCCCGGCATGTTCCAAAGAAATATTGACCGCAAAAGAGAGCAGGGTAATTGCTGAGGATTTTAAAATTTATCCGAATCCTGTTTCAACATTCATTGGAATCCAGTATCAATCTGAGGATAAGAAAATTAAAGCAGAAATCATTGACAGTAAAGGATCAAATGTTTTAACAACCCATTTAAAGTCTTCAAGAGGTTTTTACGATGAAAAAATCAATATCGGAAATCTTCCGGCTGGTGTGTATTTCATTAAAATCAACGGAAGCAAAAAAGCACTGACCAAGACATTCATTAAGAAATAAAAATAAAGCAATTAGATTTAAATTTTGATATTAGAACAAGGATATTCCTATCCGAGTTCTAATATTTTTTTGCCTACTTATTAAAAATCAGCTCCATCTGCACATCGGCACGGTCATACTCAGCATTGCTGATGGGAGTATGGATAAAGCCCAGCTTTTCATAAAGTGTAATGGCCGGAACCAGTATAGAATTGGTAACCAAAAATACTTTTTCAGCTTTTAATTCCTTTGCTTTTTCCACTAAAGTTTTTCCCAAAAGGTAGCCTAGTTTTTTCCCTTGCGCTTTGGGACTTACTGCCATTTTTGACAATTCAAAAGTGAGAGGACTGTCTTCTGTTTTTACTAATGCACAGGTTCCTACTGCTTCTCCATCCAGCAAAGCAAAAACAATGTGCCCTCCTTTATGTAAAATATGCTCTTCAGGATTATCCAGCAGTTTATAATCGCCGGCTTCCATGACAAAGTATGTTTTGATCCATTCTTCATTCAAAGCTTTGAAAGCTTGTTTATACTGAGGTTCATAGGCTACAATTTTTACTTCATTCTTAGTATCATTCATCGCTATAAGGTTTATTAAATTCTGTTTTTTATCATTCTGCCCAGCTTTTCCAGGTCACTTTCTACTCTGTCTGTCCATTCCAGTGCATAGTTCAAACGCATGCAGTTCTGATACTGATTGTGCTGTGAAAACATTCTTCCGGGAGCAAAATTGATTTTCTGCTCAAAAGCTACATCGTAGAGATCTTCCGTACAAATTCTTTTATCCAGCTCCAGCCAAAGCATAAAGCCTCCTTTGGGTTCTGAAATTTTTGTATTATCCGGAAAATATTCAGTCACCGCCTTTTGAATCTGAAGGTAATTTGCGTACAGCTTTTTCCTGAACATTCTGAGGTGGTGATCATAACGCCCGTGTGCGAGAAAATCTGTAATTACATCTGAAAACAAAGAAGGTCCGCTCACCGTCTGAACCAGTTTCTGACGGATAATTTTTTCTTTAAATTTTCCGGGAGCCACCCACCCAACCCTGAAACCTGGTGCCAATGTTTTCGAAACCGAGCCTACCCACATCACAATTCCTGCTTCATCATAAAATTTACACGGCTTGGGTCTTCCCGCCCCGAAATAAATGTTACCATAGACATCATCCTCCACCAAAGGAACATTATATTCAGTAAGCATCCTTACCAGTTCTTTCTTGTTATCATCAGGCATCTGAAATCCCAACGGATTATTATAATTCACCACAAAACAGCACGCAGAAAGCTTTGGCATTACCTTTTTTAACTCATCCAGATCTACTCCTGTAATCGGATGCGTAGGAATTTCCACAGCCTTAAGTCCTAATAGCTGGATAGCCTGGAGAATTCCGAAGTATACAGGACTTTCCACCGCCACGGAATCTCCCGGCTGAGTAACAGCCATTAAGCAATTATAAACGGCGTTCATAGCTCCGGAAGTAATCACCAGATCATCTTCTGTGATTTTCCCTTCCATTACCATCGACCATTTGGCGATTTCCCGGCGAAGCACCTCACTTCCCTGTACAGGTTCATAGTTGGTTCCGCTGTCGCTCTTTCTTTTGATCACATCAATCATGCATTTCTTCATCTTGGCCACCGGAAGAAGACTTTTCCCCGGAATGCCCAATCCAAACTGGGTGATATCTGTTCCTCCGATCACTCCAAATACCTTATCAATAAGGTCCTGTGGTGTATTCCTTTTCTCTGAATCTTTCATCGGTGCCACGGAAGGCAGTGCCAGTTTTCGCTGGGAAGTCTGGCTTACATAGTAGCCATATTTCGGACGTGATTCTACCAGAGAGCGGCTCTCCAGTTCCATATAAGCTTGTTTTATAGTATTCAGACTTACATTGTATAATTTCTGGGCACTTCGCAATGAAGGCAGCCTGTCTCCAAACTGCAGGGTTTCACTTTTAATCTGCTCTGTGACAGAATTGGCTATTTTGAGGTACAGAACATCTTTATGCATAGAATCCGGGTTTTAAGTAAATGTACAATTTTATCCTGTCTTTATTCGGGATTCAGCCAGCTGATCATACTGCTGATACTGCTTTTTAACTGTTCCGGATCCTTAAAATTGGGGGTGTGAGTATTTTTAAAATATCTTTCAGCACGGGAAAAGAAATTTCTCTTTTCGATATCTGACATCTTATTTTTATCATAGATCCTGAAAGATATTTCATCCTTTTCATTCACGATAAGACTGGCAAAAGCAACAATCTGCTTCCCATTTTTAGCCAAAAGAAAAGGAAGTCCGAAATTCTGATCTGCTATTGTCAGATTCTGTGTTTCCAGAAAGATATTTTTCAGCATCCACATGTCTGATATATAAGCCTCGGCATATTGAAACTGTTTCTGTTGTTGAGTGATTGTTTCCATATTTCTTCTTTAGCTAAACAAAATTATGGAGTATTTAATCCTGGATACAGATACAGAACTATATAATATTATGGGTACAGATTTTTATATTATATGCCTTATCTTTTTCTGTTAAAAATTAGCTCCATCAGAAATAGCATCCATGCAAATATATTTAGCAACATTTATTTACATTTTCTATATTTGCAAAAAATATTGGACAGGATGAGCTTATTTGGAATTAATATTAAGAAAATAAGACAGGTGAAAGGATTGAGTCAAAAGGCTTTTGCAGATCTGTTTGATCTCAACAGAGGCGTAATAAGCTCATATGAGGAGGGACGTGCTGAGCCAAAAATTGAAACCATACTGAAAGTTGCGAATCACTTTAACCTTAGTCTTGACAAATTACTGACTGAACCTATACAGGCAAACCAGCTGACAAGTACTCCTGGTGCCAGTCAGCCCGCACTTTTCCCTGAATCAACAGGGGAGACTAATTTGGAAATGCAGAAAACACAGTCCGTAAATAAAGCCAACTCAGTAATATTGCAAAAAATATTAGCATCAGTTGATCTGGTCTTTGAATTTACTTCTGAAAAAACATTGCTTCCCCAGTATCAATCCGGTGATATTTTATTTCTGAATAAAACAAATCTGGCAACAGATCCCATTAGCAATCTACTGGTTCATATCAATGGAAATCTTCAATATGCAACTGAAAATCAACGTACAAACAAAAATCATCAGGAATATTATAAGATTGTAGGATACATTTCGACAGGAAACAAGAATATCTTCACTGGTATTTTTGAAAGGCTGGAAAAACTGGAAAAGAAAACGGGAAACAGTCAGATACTCTAAAGGTTACAAAAACAAAAAAGCCCTCCGTAATACATTACAGAGGGCTTTGTACCCCAGACGGGACTTGAACCCGTACGTCCTTGCGGACACAGGATTTTAAGTCCTGCGTGTCTACCAGTTCCACCACCAGGGCATGGTGTGGGCAAAAAAAAAGATTCGAACCAGAGGTTCCAACCTTCTTAACGACTCTATAAGAGTTTTTTCGAATTGTGCGGATGAAGGGACTCGAACCCCCACGCCTCACGGCACCAGATCCTAAGTCTGGCGTGGCTACCAATTACACCACATCCGCTGATTCGCTGATCTGAATACTCAGATTCAACCTGATTTCTTACAAATATAAGATTTTTATTTAAAGAACACTCTCTATTAAAACAAAAAACCCTCCGTAAGATATTACAGAGGGTCTTGTACCCCAGACGGGACTTGAACCCGTACGTCCTTGCGGACACAGGATTTTAAGTCCTGCGTGTCTACCAGTTCCACCACCAGGGCATGGTGTGGAGCGAAAAACGGGATTCGAACCCGCGACCCCAACCTTGGCAAGGTTGTGCTCTACCAGCTGAGCTATTTTCGCATAGTGCGGATGAAGGGACTCGAACCCCCACGCCTCACGGCACCAGATCCTAAGTCTGGCGTGGCTACCAATTACACCACATCCGCTGGTTTTTATATTGTAAGTTTTAAAGAGCTTGCTTCGTTTTTGTGAGTGCAAATATAGGACAATTTCCTTTACTACCAAACTTTTCAGGAAAAAAAAATAAAATTTCCACATTTTTTTTTCACAGCTTCTTTTATTACATTTCATTTTCTTACTTTTACATCGTTAATATTTACGATATGGAATTACAAGGAACGGTAAAGAAACTTTTTGATGCTCAAACATTTGCGAGCGGGTTTCAAAAAAGAGAAATGGTTATTTTGACCCAGGAACAGTATCCACAGCCGATAAACATAGAATTTTTATCTGATAAAATCAGTTTATTAGATAACCTTAAAGAAGGAGAAAACGTAAAGGTAGGAATCAACATCAGAGGTAGAGAATGGGTTTCTCCGCAGGGTGAAACTAAATACTTCAACTCTATTACAGGGTGGAGAGTAGAGAAAGTTTTTGATAATGCTTCAGAACCTACTCAGGCAATGCCTCAGCAGTCTGCATCCCCGGTTTCTAATGAGAATCCTTTTGCCGGAGACGACGATGATGATTTACCTTTCTAATTAAAGAATAAAAGATCAATTATAAATCCTGCTTTTTGAAGTAGGATTTTTTTGCTAAAAATGGTCCGATTAGACGAAAAAGAGATTTCATTTCCAGACCCGGAGCTGTATGATGGCCATGAGGGGGTGGTTGCTTTTGGTGGCGACCTGTCCGTAGAGCGTATCTGGTTTGCTTATCAGCTCGGTATTTTTCCCTGGTACAATCCCGGAGAGGAAATCCTTTGGTGGTGTCCCGATCCAAGGTTTGTGCTTATTCCTGAAGAATTAAAAGTTTCAAAATCTATGAGAAAGATACTCAACAGAAATGTTTTTACTTTCTCCGAGAATAAGAATTTCAGGGAGGTAATCAGAAATTGCCAGCAGGCTACAAGAAAAGGGCAGTCGGGAACGTGGCTTTCTGATGAACTGATGGAGTCTTTTATCCAGCTTCATCAATACGGTTTGGCCAAAAGTATTGAAGTATGGCAGGATGGAGAACTCGTAGGGGGTTTTTACGGGTTGCAGATTGGAAATGTATTCTGCGGAGAAAGCATGTTTGCCAAGGTAAGTAATGCTTCAAAAGCGGGCTTTATCAACTTTGTGGAAAGCAATAAAAACAGCCTTGATTTAATTGATTGTCAATCCCATACAGAACATCTGGAAAGCTTGGGGGCAAAAATGATTCCCAAAAAAGAATTTCTAAAAATCTTACACGAAAATAATGAACGCAGATAAAGAAAAGTGGGTTCTTCTGATTGTCCTGAGTATTATCTGGGGATCATCATTTATTTTGATCAAAAAATCACTGGAACATTTCAATCCGTTTCAGGTAGGTTCTTTACGGGTTCTTATTGCCGGAATTATTTTACTTCCGGTCGCGATTTCCAATTATAAACTTTTTCCCAGAAAACATCTGAAATGGCTAGTTCTGGCTGCTTTTACAGGAAATTTCATTCCTATGTTTTTATTTCCGATTGCAGAAACTGAAGTAAGCAGCAGCATTGCCGGAATTATCAACTCAATGATGCCTATTTTTGTGATTATTGTCGGCGCCCTGGTCTGGAAGTTCGAAACCACGAAAAAACAGATTATAGGGACACTAATAAGCTTTACAGGAGTCTGTATTCTGGCATTTGGAGGTGGTGACAGCGCAGAACTGAAAATGATTCCGATTCTCTTGCTGTTATTGGCAACTTTATGCTATGCACTGAGTACAACCACTGTAAAATCAAAGCTTATGGAGGTCTCTTCTACGGTTTTATCTGCTTTTGTATTCTCTTTTGTTTTATTGCTGCCTTCCATTCTTGCGCTTACAGGGACAGGATTCTTTTCGGAATTCAGTTTTTCAAAAGATAATCTGATGGGGCTTATGTTTGTCAGCCTGTTATCAGTTTTCGGAACAGGTCTGGCGATGATGATGAATTATCGTTTACTTAAAGTTTCCTCACCTCTTTTTGCTTCAACAGTAACTTTGGTAATGCCCATTGTGGCTATTATCTGGGGAATTATAGATGGTGAAAAGCTGACTTATTTGCAATTTATAGGAGCAGGTATTATCATTGGCGGCCTCATCTTTTTAAGAACCAATCCGAAAAAATAAAATAATATTATAAATTAAATTATATTTGGGTGATTTAACTTATAACTATGAAAAAACTTCTACTTTTGGGGTCCGTAGCCTTATCTGCAATATCATGCTACAGTTCTGATGACACACCTTTTGATAACAGTGATCCTTCTAATCAAACCGTGATTCTTCCTACAAAGATGACAATAGATGGGATTGTCATGAAAATCAATTACAACGGAACTAAAATCATAAGCATGATTAACAATATTAATCACGGGCAAAGAATTGAGTTCACATATACCGATGATTATATTACGGGTATTAAACATTACGAAAATAATGTTCTTGAAAGTGCTGTAGAATACGGATATACTAACGGACGTATGGCTACAGCGGTTACGAAGGAATATTCTACAACCGGAACCATAGAGAACACCGTTACGTTTTCTTATACCTACACCAGCACTACAGAAATCAGCGTAAAAAAACAAACGAATTCAGGAGCGGCAGGTTCTTCTATTATCAACAGTGTAATCACGTATAATAATGGAAATATGGTAAGCAATGCAGGCTCAGGAACCGGAATTGTCAATGGAAATACCGTTAACTATACAGAAAAAGAGACTTATACATACACGGATAAAAACTATCCTTTCAAAAATGTAAAAGGTTTTGACAAAATTATCTTTAATGGAAATGAGAGCAGCGATGGCATAAGCATGTTATTCTCAAATATCAAGAACAGCTTAAGTGCTTATAAGGGAGAATTTACCCAAACTACAGCCGGAGGAGGAACAGCTACCGGAATGACTTCTCATAAGTATACCACAACATTTAACACCGCAGGATATCCGTCTGAAGAAAGCAGACAGACGCTTGATATGAACGGAAATGCAAACAGCAGCTCTCCGGATAAGTTTTTCTACGAATACAATTATCAATAAAAAAACCTGCATTTCTGCAGGTTTTTCTTTTATTTCAGATTATTCTAGTTCTTTTTCTTCACTTTACTGGCTTTTACCTTTTTCACCTCATCTTTAATGAAAGGATATTTTTTCTGCATATCCTTTGCTAAAGAAGGATCAAGTTCCAATGCTTTTTGAAGAGATTCAAAACCTTTATCCTGATCTTTCAGATTGTAGTAGCAATTGCTCAGCTGATAAAAAAGTTCTGCTCTGTAATGCTTTTTTATGGCTCTGTTCAAGACTGTTACCGCATCTTCATACTCTCCTACCAACATCAAAACTTCTGAATAGGCATACCAGTTGTAAAACCTTGAAGGTTCTGCATCTACCAGTTTTTTAAGACAGGAAAGGCTTTCTTCAAATTTTCCTGAATCAATGAATAAGAACGCTAATCTCTTTTGATAATCAAGATTGTTTTCATTCAGCTGGGTAGCTTCTTTGGCAAAATGCAATGCTTCAGACATTCCGCCCATTTCTTCGTAAAGATAAGATTGTTCCATCATGGCAAGATAAAACTGAGGGTCCTCTCTTAATGATTTCTGGAATGCATTTAAAGCTAAAATAGGCTGTTTTAAGGCCTTATTGCATAATCCGATCTTATAAAAAGTAAATGCCTTTGTGTATTCCAGTTCCAGCATTTCTTCATACGTTTCGATCGCCTTCTGGTATTGTCCCAAAGCTTCATAACAAGCTGCTTTATTGGCATATACTCCTACAGAGTTTGAGTTGATTGCCAGTAAATAGTCGTAGCCTCTTATCGCTTCATCATAATTTTTTCTGTTAAAATAGAATTGTCCGTATTCAAACCAGGCGGTTTCAGAATAAGGGAATTCATCTAAATATTCATTAAGAAAGGCAATAGCCTCCTCGCTCTTATTCAGGTCACTGAAGCATACCATAGCATTTTCCAGCGAATATTCATCCGTAGGATCTTCCTTCAGTGCTTTTCTGTAATGTTTAAGAGCGTTAAAAGGATCTCCGAGATTCACATATTCGTCCGCAATAAAGTTGTGGAGAAAGTTTTCTTCTTCCTCTAATGTCAAAGCTTTTTTGCAGATTTCAATGGATTTTCTGGGATTTCCTAGGTTCGAATAATACTTGGCGTAACAAACCAAAAAGTCTGTATTCTCCATAGAAGCGCCTTTCAGTTCGTCAATAAGTTCTTTCGCCGTATTATAGTCTTCCCATTCCAGAAGGATTTCAAGTCTTTTGATCTTAATATCCAACGAATTAGGGTGAAGCTTCAGTCCATAATTAACAGCCATGTCAGCGTAATTAAAATCACCAAGCTCCAAATAATAAACAATGATATCTTCCAACTCTTCTGTATCAAAGTAGAATTCATCATTGTTTTCCATCATTTCCTCGAACTTTTTTACAAGTTCATTTCCAAAATACTCTTCCAATAGTGTCCTCTTTGTCGGCCTGATGTCTGAATTTGCTTACAAACCTCGGCAAACGTTTAATTAATAATATATCTGAAACTGATATTCAAATATTTATGCAAAGTTGCAACTTTTTTTTGAATATTCCATTTCATAAATTTCTATTATAAAAATAGTAAAAAAAGAAAACCGATAAAAGGATTGTGGATAAAAAAACGGAAATTGGGGTTAAATTCTTATGACCAGGCGTTTTCCACTTTGTATCTCAGCATTCCATACGGTTTCGATATTTTTAATATCAACATCCTGTGTTTCCATTTTAATTTTTCCTTCTGCTGCTGCCTGAAACATTTCAGGGATGATTTTTGAGAACAGGAGGTGAGATTCTTCTTTCGTCCAGCTTCCCAATCCCGATCCGGAAATCTGAATATCCGTTCCTCTGAGAATCTGTGAAGACAGCTGTATAGTATCTCCGCTCATCCCCCCGATCGTTACAAGTTTTGTTTTGTGGGAGAAGGTTCCGTCACCTTTAAGGGCAGACAATAACATTTCTACAGAATGTCCCCAGATATAGTCTATGATAGCATCTATAGGGGTTACCTTATGAATTTCTTTTATTTTTTGCTTAAAATCATGATCTTCCAGCCTGAGTGAAATCACCTCATCGGCACCTAATTCAAGTAAAGACTGCAAAGATTCTTCATTTCTTCCGGTAACGATGATCTTACCAGCTCCGTATAATCTGGCCATCTGAACAGCTATTCTTCCTGTAATTCCTGTTGCTCCGTTAATCAGAATGGTATTTCCCGGTTGCAATCCTGCTTTGAATTTTAAGGCCATTGCAGATCCCATTACTGCATTGGGTAAGGCTGCTGCTAAAGAAAAATCCAGTTCTTCAGGAATTGGAATGATCATTTTTTTATCAGCCACGGCCTTTTCCGCTATCGTCCCTTTTTTGCTGAAAAAATACACTTTATCTCCGTTTTGAAGATATCCTGCTCCATCTGTTCCGATAACTGTCGGCTGGTGTTCATGGTTTTCGGTTGAATAGTGATTTCCACATGCTCTGGCTCTGTCGAGGTTTTTAATTGACGCTGCTTTTACAGAAATCAAAATTTCATTGTCCTTTACTTCAGGGGGCGGAAAATCTGCATATTGTGGAATACTTCCTTTTTCAAATACTACTGCTGCTTTCATTCTTTTTAATTTTTACACAAAATTAGGAGGGAAGAAGGCTGCGAAGCGATAACATTTGTTATGAGTTTTGGATTTTGGGAAAGGAAGCTGGGGGTTTATAAAGACGGTAATAGAGTTAAAACAGTTAAAACGCTGCGGTCGCTAGGAAACATAATATTGTTATTAGTATTTGTTCGCAAGGGCACTTCGTTCAGCAAAGAATAGCAACCTTTGCTGAGTGGAACGCCTTTGCGATCGTATTCAACAATACATATTATTCTTTGCGAACATTGCATTTAAGATGAGTCAGAATTTATGCAGTTTCTTTTTAAACTTCCGGCTTCCGGCTTCCATCTTCCCGCTTATTTCAGTCTTTCTTTCAAGATTTTGCTCTTGATCCTACTAAGATGTACGGTTGTAATTCCAAGATAGGAAGCGATATAATGCTGCGGAACTCTTTTGATAATTTCCGGTTTTTGCCTGACAAGATTCAGGTATCGCTGCTGTGGTGAGTCTTTAATAAATGAAAAGAAATGTTTCATATAATCGAATACCCTTTCAAAAAGAGCATCCATAAAGAAATTTCTGAGCTCTGGATTTTCATAAACTTCTTCTAAGAAAGCTTCCACATCAGGTTTGTTGATTCTGTATAAAATACACGGTTCTATGGTCTCGAACGACACCATACTCGGCAGGCCTTTTTTAAAGCTTTCAAGGGATGAAAACATGGTACTTTCAAGAAAAAACTGGAATGTTACATCTTTTCCGTCGTTATTGTACCAGGCTCTTACCATACCTTTTTCAATATAATAGGCATTACAGGACACCTCGCCTTCTTTTAAAAGCAAAGTTTTGGAAGGAACTTCCATGCGTTCGAAACTGCCCAGAAATTTTCTCCACTTTTCTTTGGGGAAAGGAAATCTGTCTTTGATATGTTCAAACATTTCTGATATAAAAAAGAACGGACAATATGCCCGTTCTTCCCGTATGTTTAGATTAAACTCTTGATTTTAGCAATGATATCATCTCCTAACTGATCGGCTTCTTCCTGAGATTGAGCTTCAGTATAAATTCTGATGATTGGCTCTGTGTTGGATTTTCTAAGGTGAACCCAGTTGTTTTCAAAGTCTATTTTTACACCATCTACTGTAGAAACTTCTTCATTCTGGTATTCCTGCTCCATTTTGCTTAAGATCGCATCTACATCAATCTCCGGTGTCAGCTCTATTTTCTTTTTACCCATGAAATAGCCCGGATATCCTGCTCTCAGTTCAGAAACAGTTTTGTTTTCTTTGGCTAAATGCGTTAAGAACAGTGCAACTCCCACTAAAGAGTCTCTTCCGTAATGTAAATCAGGGTAGATAATTCCTCCGTTTCCTTCTCCTCCAATGACTGCATTTTTCTCTTTCATCAAAGTAACAACGTTTACTTCTCCTACAGCACTTGCAAAGTATTCTGAGTTGTGAGTCTGTGCCACATCTCTCAAAGCACGGCTTGAAGAAAGATTGGAAACAGCTACACCGTTTTTATGTTTCAGTAAGTAATCTGCAACGGCAACCAGGGTGTATTCTTCTCCAAACATTTCTCCTTTTTCATCAATCAGGGCCAATCTGTCTACATCCGGATCTACAACGATTCCCAAATCTGCATTTTCTTTCTTCACCAATTCGCAGATATCTCCCAAATGTTCTTTTAAAGGCTCAGGATTGTGTGGGAAGTGGCCTGTAGGCTCACAATATAATTTAACGGTTTCACAACCTAATTTATCTAAAAGCATTGGAATAGCAATCCCTCCTGTAGAGTTTACCGCATCCAGAACAACCTTAAAGTTCTTCGCTTTGATGGCATCCACATCTACCATTGGCAAATCCAGGATCTGCTGAATATGGATATCAAAAGCATCGTCTCTTGTTTCATATTTTCCAAGGTCATCAACTTCTGCATAGTTGAAGTCTTCACTTTCTGCAAGAGCCAGAACTTCAGCACCGTTTTCACCGCTGATGAATTCTCCTTTTTCGTTTAATAATTTAAGGGCATTCCATTGTTTTGGATTATGAGAAGCGGTAAGGATAATTCCTCCGTCTGCATTCAGCTCAGGCACCATTACTTCAACAGTCGGAGTTGTAGAAAGGCCAAGATCTATCACATTAATCCCCAATCCCTGTAATGTAGCTGTAACTAAGGAAGAAACCATTTGGCCGGAAATTCTGGCATCTCTTCCGATGATAAGAGTAAGATCTTTTTTGTTTTTATTATTTTGAAGCCAGGTTCCGAAAGCGGATGCGAATTTTACAACATCCAGGGGTGTTAAGTTATCATTTACTTTACCACCAATGGTTCCGCGAATTCCGGAAATAGATTTTATTAATGACATGATGTTTTTTAATTTATTTTGTTTTCTCTAAATTTTCCAACGCAAAGATACTTAAAAGACCCTTCAACTTATAAAACCGGAATCTTTTTTTGGACTTTATCATAGGTATTTTTCACAACTTTCGGTGGCGCAAAACGATACCCTATATATAACAGTCCATAAAGGTTATTATTCTCTACACTCTGGCTGTTTTTCTGATCGTAGGCATAGCTTTTAAAATTTATTTTACCTCCGAACAGAAACCGGTCAGTATTATAACCCACATGAAGACCGCCCTGCATTCTTATAGTTGCATATTGGGCATTTTGTTTTGTTGATCCGTTATCAAGCTCTCTGTAACTGGAGAATTTACCTCCAATCCCAATAGCCAGATGAGGCGAAATATTTACTTTTTTTCCAATAACCCAATTATAGAAATATCCCATGTTTCCTCCTATATTGTATTGTATTTCTTTGTTTTTTACTCCGTCAATCATATTTCTGAAAATGGTAAGATCATAATCTATAAACGGTACCCAGCTTCCGCTGCTTTTCTTCTGCCATTCTCCTTGTGTATAGATACTTCTTGATGAAAAATTTTTATTAAGAACATAGGATGTAGACCCACCAAAGGTTTGTACCCTTAAATCCGGAAACTGAATATAGGGATCTCGTCCTTCCTGCCATTCCGGAGACAAGTCTTTCATGTTTTCCACATAAAAGCCTTTTACATTTTTATAATAAACATTTTGAATAAATCTTCCCGGAAAAAATCTGAAGCTTAAATCGGAGTAAGAACTTTTCCCTTTCATTTCATCATCATTATTTCCCTCTAAAAATCTGGGAGCAAATGATATTGTCGCACTTATTATTCTATAATCAATTGAAAACGATGTTTTCGTTTTATTGTTGATAGACAGGTCCATATTGAACGCATTCTTACCTTCTCCTGATGAGAAAACATAGCTTTCAATATTGGTATCAAGATTCACACGAATCATTACCTTGTCTGCGTAAGACTTGGTATTTATGGTATCTGTTTGTGCCTTTCCGAAAATGCCCAGTAAAGAAAATACTATTAATGATCCTGCTTTTAAAAAGTTCAACCCGAATAATTTATATTAGAAAAAATGAAATTACTACATTTTTTTCAATATCCGGTGAACCCAATATTAAGAACAGCCGCAATCTTTGTCGCAGTGGGTTCTTTTGGAGCTGAACTTCTTTGGAGCGAAATTCTTTTTAAGTACTTTAACTAAAGAGTAACAGGCGAATGCTACAATTAAAAAAATAAGTACGTACTGAATAATTAATGATGAGTCCATTACTTTAAAATCTGATATACTATCATCGACACAAAATATGCCAAACCTGTCATCATGACTACCTGAAAACTGGTCCATTTCCAGCTTTTGGTTTCTCTGTAGACTACTGCAAGTGTAGAAACACACTGCATTGCAAATGCGTAGAAAAGAAGCACCGAAATTCCGGTTGCAAAACTGAAGACTTTTTCTCCGTTGGGTTTTACATCTCTTCTCATTTTATCAATTACTTTCACTTCCGGAGCATCATCTTCCAGGCTATAGAGCGTAGACATTGTTCCCACAAAGACTTCTCTTGCCACGAAACTTGTAAGAATTCCTACACCCATTTTCCAGTCGTAACCAAGAGGAGCAATTACAGGTTCTATTCCTTTACCCATTTTAGCAAGGTAAGAATGATCCAGGTGAACGTCTGTGGCTACAAACTCGTTTGTTTTTTGGCTTGGCCCGAAATAGCTTAAAAACCAGATAATGATACTTACGATGAAAATTATTTTTCCGGCTCCCGTAATGAATTCCCATACTTTTCCTAAAACCATTTTAAAATCATATCCGAAAAGCGGCTTTTTATAAGCAGGAAGATCCATTACGAGATATGTTTTTCCTTTGCTTTTAATAAATCTTTTGAGAATTGATGCGGAGAATAAAGCGACCAGGAAGCCAAGAAGATACATCCCCATCAATACCAGTGCCTTATATTTTATTCCTAAAAATGTTCCTTCTGAAATAATCAGTCCGATAATAATACTGTATACCGGAAGTCTCGCAGAGCATGTCATAAAAGGGGTTACCAATATCGTAAGCAATCTTTCTTTTACATTTTCAATATTTCTTGTAGAGATCACCGCCGGGATCGCACAGGCAGTCCCTGACACAAGGGGAACGATACTTTTTCCGTTAAGCCCAAAAGGACGAAGTAATCTGTCCATCAGGAATACTACTCTTGCCATATATCCTGAATCTTCAAGCAGATAAAGGAAATACAGGAGAATTCCAATCTGTGGAGCAAAAACCACAATTCCTCCGATTCCGGGAACAATTCCATTTGAAATTAATGAATTAATGGGGCCTTCAGGAAGATGTTCGCTTGTAAATGCGGCCAGCCAGGAGAATGTATCTTCAATCCAGGTCATCGGGTATTCCGCAAGGAAGAAAACACTTTGGAAAATAATCAGCAGAATTGCTAAAAAGACTACATAACCCCAGAATTTATGAACTAAAACTTTATCCAGTTTTTCGGTTAATAATTCTTTGAACTGAGCCTTTTTAGAGATGACATCAGCCAGAATTTTGTCCACATTCTGATACCTTCTTACGGTTTCCTGTACCTGCAGCCTTTTCGGTACTAAGCTTTTAGAATCAGGTTCATTCAGCTGTTCCATAACAGAGCCAATTCTTCCAAGATCTGTGCCCAGTGAAAGGCTCATCCATGCTTTATATTCGTTATCGAAACCTTTATGTGCTGCCAGTTTCTGAATAAAATCTCTGTGTTCATTCGGGGTTTCGAAAGAAACTTTATCTGTTTTTACAAACTCGTTATTATAAACAGCTTCCCTTACTGTATCAATTCCGATCTGTTCTTTGGCATTGGTCTGAATAATTTTTATCCCTAATGCTTCGGAAAATTTTTGAATATCGATGGTAATTCCTCTTCTTTCTGCCTGGTCAATCTGATTAACAATCAATATCATAGGAATTCCAAGATCCTGAATCTGCTGAAACAGAAGCAGTCCTCTTTTTAAACTTAATGCTTCAAGAATATAAACAACTCCTGCGTAGTTTTTCTGCTCATCGATAAGGTATTTGGAAAAAATAGCCTCATCTTCTGAACTCGGGTATACACTATAAGAACCTGGAAGGTCTATCACCTCTACTTCTTCGTTTTTGTAAACATAGTTCCCCGAATGACTTGCAACGGTAACGCCGGCGTAGTTCCCGGTCTTCTGCTTTTTGTTGCAAAGCGTGTTGAAAACCGTTGACTTTCCTACATTAGGATTCCCGACTAAAAGTATCTGTTTTTTCTTGTTTTCCTGCATTAATTCAATTCTTCAACAATGATGTAATCTCCTTCTTCCTCACGAAGAGCAATCCGGCTTTTTTCTGCTCCAAATTCTACATACATTGGCCCGCTGAACGGAGCCTGATACAAAATTCTGAAAATGGTCTCCGGAAGAAGTCCCATTTCAATAATTTTATTGGGCATTTTAAGATGGTCGTTATCATATCCCAATATCTTCCCCATTTTGTTTTTAGGGAATCCACTTAATTTATGTAATCCTTTCTCTTTCAAAGCCTAATTTTTAGTCCTGCAAATATACGCTATTTAAATTTAATCTAAATAACGTTTTAGCATAAAAGAAATCACCCCAAACACATTGCTGTATCTGGGGTGATTCAAAATATAATTTAGTTGATATGAAGTCTTATTTTTTCTTCTTGTCAGAAGGCTGTTCTTTTTCTATTGGATTGTCGTTAGCATTGTAAAAATCCTTATACTGCTTTTCCTGCTTTTTCATCATATCTCCTACCGTCCCATCCATTCCAGGGATGGTTTTAGACATCATTTCCTGTGTCATCATAGGTCTTACAGAAGAAAACGGATCTTTTTTAAAGTCATTAAAAGTTTTTTCAAATTTTTCTCTTGTTAACTCATTTACTTTTCCTCCTGAAGCGTGCATTAAATTTTCAATGTAAGAGAATTCCGTATAATCTTTCACTTTTTTATTTCCCTGCAATACCCAAGAGTAATTTTTATCAGCATCTTCAATTTTTACAATTAAACCGGGAAGCCCGTAAAACTTATAAGGTCCGTCCTGAAATGGAATATCTGTACTAAACCAAGCAGTCCAAGTTCTTCCTGCAAAATCAGTTGTCGCCTTTTGTGCGTTATATTCTCCTATTTTTTGTTTATCAGCCAAGATATTCCAATTGAATTTTAATTCTTCACTATAACCAATATTTGTTGGAGTAAATCCGTTAGCTATCTTATCCACGTATTGTACTTTCATACTTGGGTAAGACTTATATATTCTGGATGAAATTTTTGGTGTTTTAAGAGATTTTGAAAAGTCTCTCATCATTCCTGATTTCTTAATTGCTTCCATTTCAATTTTCATGATAGAATCTTGAGCAATCACTGTATAATCCTGATAAATAGATCTGTTTTTATCTGTAATATCTAAAATTGTAATGACTTTATCCAATTTTGCTGAATCTTTCTTAGGCTTAAAAGTCAGTTCATAAAAGAAACGGTTGGCTGTTTCTTTCGACTCCTGAGCGCCTGCAAAAGCAAACAGAGTGATCAAAAATATAGAGAATAACTTTTTCATTGTAACAAGTTTATATAATTAGTAATCATATGTCTTCTTTTGTTACAGTTTTTTTCAAATTTTATTTTCCAGTAAAAATATTCTTCCTTTTCAATCTTTACTACTTAAAAAATTATGATTCTGTTAGAACAGTTTCATTTTTAAAACGCTTACCTTTAAGTTTCTAAAAAACAAAATATTATGGACACTTTATCTCAATTAAAATCCGAACTGGAGGGAGAATTTCAAACCACAAAAAAATTTATTGAACTATTCCCTGAAGGGAAAAATGATTATGCTCCGCATGAAAAAAGTATGAAAATGATGCCCCTTGCCACCCATCTTGTAGAAGTTTTTGAATGGCCGAACACAATTTTAAAAACTTCTGAACTGGATTTTGCCAAAGGAGACTACAAACCTACCGTTCTTTCTACAAGAGATGAACTGATGAAAAAACTGGAAGATGATTACCAGTCAGCAAAAACAGCATTAGAAAACAGTACAGAAAACGATCTGAATCCCAGCTGGACGATTAAAAATGACGGCCATGAGCTGGCAAGCTGGAGCAAATATGGGGCAATACGCCATGCCTTAAACCAGATTACTCATCACAGGGCTCAGCTGGGAGTGTATTACAGATTGAACAATATTCCTTTGCCGGGAAGCTATGGGCCTTCAGCAGACCAGCAAAGTTTTTAATTAACATCTCAATATATCTCAACAAAAAACCAATCCACATGGATTGGTTTTTATTTTATTTAAAGTTGAATTTTACAGTAAACATCACTTGACTAGGGCGGAGTTGCATACTTCTTTGTGTGATATTTGTATTATCAATATCGATTCTTTCAAACACTTTCTTGTCTGCAATATTCATCCATTTTAGTTCAAAGTCAACTTTCTTTTTAGTCCATGAGAACTGATACGAAAGATCAAAGAAACCATTGTTATATTTTACATCTGCAGATTTTGAATTGATCTGATCCCAGTAAAATCCTATAGTATGATTCTCTAACGGATAAAAGAAAATGTTCAGGTTATGGTTATACCCTTCTGTCTTTCCTTGATTTCCTGTAAGGAAGATGTTAGATGTTTTATTCCATGTTTTAGAAGCATTAAAATCTACACTCATCCAAGAGAAATAGGTATTATTAAATTTAAATCCTAATGTGTTGCCATTATTTTTGTTATCAATAAGATCTGTATTTCTTATAGATTGAGATTTCGTTGTGGTATTATTATAACTGAATGATGCATTTGTTTTAAACTTCGGAAAATATTTTCCAATTTCTGCATAAAAACTGTTATTTATTCTTTTGTTTTCTTTTTCTATATATTCAATTTCACTAAATCCTGATTCATTAACTATGCTTGAGGCCAACAGGTTATTTTTTGCATCACTTAGTCTATAGCCTACATTAAAAAACAGATTGTTCAGCGGATTTCTGTACTCCAATCGTAATCCTCCATTTTTTGTATTGGTTTCCGGTATCGGATTTTTAGGATTCATTTTATTAAATCCTCCCGGACTTGTCAGAATATACCCTGCATAAGCGGTCTGAATATCTCCGAAATTATTGCTGATTCCTCCATTCAAACTGGCTTTAAAGAATGAAGCAAATGAATATTGCGCAAAAACATTAGGGGTAAATGTAACCTTGTTTAAAGATTTTGAAACATTTCTAAATGCATCTTCGGCTTTAATATTATTAAAATTAACAGGAAAACTTGAAAATAAGCTCCATGATTCAGATTTATAATTAATTCCCACAGAAGCAGATGGATTCATTCTCGTAAATTTCAAATCATTTTCATAAATGTTCTGATTAAAATTTGGTGGAACATCATTTTGAACAGAAGGATTTGGAATTGCTTGTCCATCAAAGTTTGTCGTCAGTTTATCTGTAGAAAAGTCAAATCCTACCTGCGGAGTAAATGTCCACCCTTTTGAGGAGAAACTGACATTGGCAGAATGCGATGTATCTAAAGATTTTATTCTGAACTGTTGTAATACTGAAGTGCCCGGTGCAAAATTTACAATACCATATTGATCTTTTTCATTCGGGTCATTGGGGTTTGCCTTTGGAAGTTTGTATGGCAACTGTAAATAACTCGCAGGAGAAATTTCTAAAATCTGCTTATCATTCTGATAGCTGATATAGGATTTAAAATTTACCATCTTTTCTTTCCAGGGTATAATCGTACTTAAAGAGTTCTGGAAAGATGTTGTAGGTGATTCTAAAGCTTCGTTTCCTATTCTGTAACCTTGCTTATCATTTCTTTCGGCAAAAGCCCTATCTGCATTCCAGAATTGAGAGAATGTTGTTGTGTTTTTGAAAAATCCTTTTTTAGCATTTTTTGTAAAGATCAATTCACCTTTTAGTTTGTCTGTATAAAAATTGTTTAAAAATCTGGTTGTGTATTGTGTTCCTTGCTGGATATCTCTGGTAACACTATTCGACTCTCTTTCTACTGCATTATTAGTATAGTTTGCATTGGCTTTAAGTTCCCATTCTTTCTTTTTATCAATATTGGTAAGATAATTGGCTGACAAATAATGAACGCTGTTCATCAAATATCTTTTTACCGGAAGATCAGGCACGGATGCATTCTCTACACTCAGCCAGTTATTTTGAGAAATATTACTTCTTCTTCCTTCCCATGAACTTCCAAATGCCAGAATATTCCCTTCATTTTCAACCTGTTCCCCCATGTTGTTGGTTTTATAATTGACTACCCATTGGCTTTTTTGTCCGAAAAACATGGGAGTCAGTTTTACATTCCAAAGCCATGGATCTCCAAAACCGGTTCCTACCTCACCTCTACCTGTCATCGTGACAGAGTTTTTAAGCTTGATATTGATAGCTGCCTGATCAGAAGGCACTTTGTCCTGAAGTATTTTTACCGGCTGGTGGTTCTCCAGAACTTCTACTTTCTGTACGGCATCTTTTGGAAGAGAGTTGTTGATGGTTCCATAACCTCCTTCCATAAGGTCTTTTCCATTGACGTAGAATTTATTGATGGCATTCCCCTGGTAAAGAATTGTTCCGTCCTTGTTTACTTCAATTCCCGGAATCTTTTTCATTACATCAGCAAGTGTTCTGTCATTTTTACTGTTGAATGCTTTAAGATCATAAGAAATGGTGTCACCTCTGGCGGTAATCATTTTGGTTTTCAGCTGTACTTCTTTAATTTCTGTGGCTTCAGACTGCATTTTAAAGTTCAGAGTCTGATCGCTGTTACTGATTTGCTTTGTAAGAGGTTTCTGATTGAATGCTTTCACTTTAAGATCCACATTGGATTCTCCGGAAGTGAAAGTTACTTTATATTCTCCTTTGGAGTTCGTAATAGCGTAAGCAAGAATAGCGTCTTTGCCGGGCTCTTCGATCGTCACACTGGCACTGGGTATCGCGACTCCATCATCATCGGTGATCTTTCCTGAAACCGTTTTCTGCGCAAAAGTAAGCACAGTAAAGAATAGCATCAGAAATAAAGAAATATTTTTTTTCATACTTATTATTTGCTCAATTAGTTAATGGTTATTGTTTTTTGTTACACTTTTTATAAAGATGAGTTTTACGATTAAAGGTTAAATTTTTATCACTACAAACATAGTGATAATTTTTAAATTTTTGTTTTCCTATGAAAAAGAAATATATTAAAAAAGAATCAAAACGATTCGCCCTTTTTTTTATGATATCTATTTCATGATAAGATGATCTTTGGCATATAGATTCTGCAAAAGAAGAGTTAAATTAATTTTTTATTTGTGTAACATAATATGAATAGGTTTTGTCTTAATGAAGGCATAAACAACAATTTTAAAGGGAAGTAAGAAAATTGATATTTTTACTTATTCTAAATAGGAAAATCTGATTTGAATCATAGATTAAAAAAAAATTAAACACTGGTACATACATATATATTTAATAATTTTGTAACATAAAATTTATAAAATGGGAATTATTTTAAAGCCTATAGATGTTGTAGAAGACATTTCTAAAGAAGATTTCTACGAAAAATATCTGAAGCCAAGAAGGCCCGTTGTCATCAGAAATATGGCAAAAAAATGGCCTGCTTATCAAAAATGGACGATGGAATATATGAAGGAAGTTGTAGGAGATGTGGAAGTCCCTCTCTATGACAGCTCAAAGGCAGATCCTTCGGCTCCCATCAATGCATCTGCAGCAAAAATGAAGTTTGGAGATTATATAGATCTTATCCAGCGAGAGCCAACCGATCTTAGAATTTTTCTCTTCGACCCTATAAAATATGCCCCGAAACTTTTGGAAGATTATATTTCTCCTAAAGACCTGATGGGAGGATTCCTGGATAAGTATCCGAATATGTTCTTTGGTGGAAAAGGATCAGTGACATTCCTTCACTTTGACATTGATATGGCTCATATTTTCCATACTCACTTCAACGGAAGAAAACATATTCTTCTTTTTGATTACAAATGGAAAGAAAGACTGTATCAGATTCCGTACGCAACCTATGCCCTGGAAGATTATGATATTGAAAATCCTGACTTCACCAAGTTCCCTGCACTGGATGGTGTGGAAGGAATTGAGTGTTTCCTTGAACATGGAGATACCTTATTCATGCCTACCGGATGGTGGCATTGGATGAAGTATCTGGACGGAAGTTTCTCAATTTCTTTAAGAGCCTGGGATAAATCATGGGCTGTAAAAGCACATTCCCTATGGAATCTTACTGTACAGCGTAAATTTGACGATATTATGAAGTCTAATTTCAAAAAGAAATACATGGACTGGAAGGAGAAAATGGCGATCAAAAGAGCAGAAATAGCTTTGAAAAGAGGCTTACCAAGATAAACTAAAACAGGCGTTTCCATGGAAACGCCTGTTTTAGTTTATTTATTTATTATCAATTGATTACAACACTCTGTAAACCGGATACTGCCTGAAGGTTTTCTCTTCAAAATAAGGAGAATGCCTGTAGATCCAATCCAGTTGTGCAGTTCCATCTTCGGACAGTTTTTTGTCGGACGCTTTCGCTGCTTCAAAGGCTTCTTTCAGCTTTTTATCTTTTTTCAGGAGTTCGGCAGCTGTATCTTCGAAAATATAAGCAGAATAGTATTCTTTCTGCGCCAGAATTCCATCGAAGAAATTCCAGTTGAAAAATGAATCTAATGCCTCAGGCTCAAGAGTTTCTATAATATATTTTACCCCTGGCTGATCGGTAGTAACTAGATAATCTCCTGCCGAAAACAGCAAACTTTTACGGGAAGCATCAACCGTCGTTTCAAAGTGCAGATAATGGCCTTCATAAGGGTTTTTAACGGTTTTAAAATCTTTGATTTTATAGGACTCAACAGACAAAGTGCTGTCTTTCTGCAAAGGACTCATCTGAATATTGTTTCTCTTCAATTCTTCAATTACACGATATTGTGATTGTGGAATGACATAATACTTCGGAATGGTAATATATCCCGTTGGAACAGCTGTTGTAAAAAGCTTGATGTTCTTTGTAAAAGGCTTATTACGGTCATAATACAGCCTTGGCTTCCCCGAAACTTCACTAGGTTTGTACTTTCCTTCGTAGCCCTTAAAATCCATCGTTGAAAATTTTGTGGAGTCTATTTTCCAACGGATTCCATATTGTTTTCCGGCCTGATACTGTTTTAAATTTTCAATGCGGAGCTGCTTTATGGTATGATAATCTTTATCCAAATTCTGCAGGTTCACCAACATATATTTGTAGGTAGCATCTACCCTTTTATCGTAAGGCTTCAACATATGGGTTTCCGGAACGGTTCCTAAGGAATTGAAAAGCGAAGTATATCCTGTAGAGTATCTGGGAGAGTCTTCAAATGAGGCAAATCCCACTTCCGGAACATCTCCGTGAATGTTGACGTAAGGTGTACTTTCATACCCCAGCTTTTTCATATCTTCAAGATTTTTAGCCTGATAATCATTGTAGAAGTAATTCCCCAGAGTATTGCCCAGACGTTCTTTAAAAGTAGAAATATAGGTAAACGTATATTGATAATCCGCTCCGTTGCTGACGTGATTATCAATAAAAACATCTGGTTTTAACCACTGGTAGATTTCCTGAAAGCTTCTGGCATTTTTGGATTCTGCCTTGATAAAATCTCTGTTCAGATCATAATTTCTTGCATTTCCTCTGAAACCGTACTGCTCCGGTCCATTCTGATTGGCTCTCGAGTAAGATCCTCTGTTGAGCATTCCACTGACATTGTAAGCGGAAATAGCAGCAATAATAAAGTTCTGCGGAGTTTTAATTTTTTTAGCCGCCAGATCTCTCATCAGCATCATGGTAGCGTCTATTCCGTCCGGCTCTCCCGGGTGAATTCCATTGTTGACAAAAAGAATGGCTTTGTTTTTTCTTAATTTTTCAAGGTCTTTTTCAGGAAAAGGATTATAAACCACTACATAAATGGGTTTTCCATTGTCATCTTCTCCTTTTTTAAGGTATTGAATGGTATTGAAATTTTTAGCCAGATTCTGGTAATAGCTATTCATTTCATCGTAGGTAACAGTTTGATTGCCATTCCCTTTTTCAAAAGGGGTCTGAAATGATTTTTGAGCCAAAAACAAGGTAGAACTTAATGTGAATAAAAGATATTTCAGTTTCATTGAAGTCATATTTTCAGACTTTAAAATTAATCATCTTTTGTGAGAAACGGGGATGTCTTGGCAGTCAAAATTGCAAAAGATTGAAAAGGTAAAGTTGTTTTGCAGATAAAAACCAAACAGGTTTTGAAAACCTGTTTGGTTTGTTCTCAACAGTATTAATTTCGCCCTTTTTCTTTTGGATATAAGAAAGGAAGCGGATCGCTTTGCCAGAATTCTTTGGAATCAATATCCATGATAGATAAAGATCCGGTATAAGCCGCTCCCGTGTCCATATTCCAGATATTGGCTTTGTTGGCAGGAGTTGCAATTCCTATTTCAATCGTAGGCGTATGCCCAATAAATATTTCATTGTATAATAGTAATCTCTTAGGATAAAGCTCTGAATTTTTCTGCAGTTTTTTATCCATTGCAACAGCCGTTTCCCAGAGGGTTCTGTCCCAGCGGTAATTACTGGAATACACTTCTCTTTCAGGGCCGTGCATGGAAGCGTATCCCGCATGAATAAACAACCGGTTCTGATCGTCGATATGATAGTTTTTCATCCTTTGAAAGAATTCCAGGTGAAGATCCAGATCTTCCGGGAGATAATCTTTATAGCTCTCAACAGTACTCTTTCCACCATTAAAAAGCCAAACATCAGGGTTTTGCCCGAAAGCCATCCAATCTTCGCACCATGCATCGTGGTTTCCTTTGATGAAAATACATTCCTGCTTTTTGGAGAGATCCATTAAAAAATGTATTATTTCAGAAGACTCACTCCATCCGTCTACATAATCTCCCAGGAAAATCAGCTGATCATTTGGCGTAACCTCGGCTCTTTCAAGAACCTGCCGTAAGGCTTTAAATCCTCCGTGAATGTCTCCAACCACTAATGTTCTGCTCATTTTACTTTGAAATATATTTTGCATCTACAAAATCTGTTAACCAAACCCCATTTGCAGACTGGTAGAAAGATAATCCTTCCTGATGCATGGTTCCGGTTCTGATCGTAAGAATCACAGGCTTGCCGTGTCTCATTCCGACCTTTGCAGCAGTCTCTTTATCAGCGCTTAAGTGCACATGCTGACGGCTTCTTTTTTCAATACCTTTTTCCATGATAGATCTGATATTAGCTTCAGCAGTTCCGTGATAAAGAAATTCCGGCGGCTGTATAGCTTCCAGCGCCAGATCAATATCAATAGAATGTCCCTGACTCGCCCTGATCTTCGTTTTATCTTCGTTCAAAGCAAAACGCTTTTTGTTGTTCGTTTCTACCACCTCATCCAATTCTTCGGAGGTAAAATATATTCTTTTCTTTGCTGATTTCTCCCGCAGTTCTTCTATATCTGCCCAGCCATTTTCATCGAGTGTAAGCCCAATGCTTTCAGGCTGATGCCGCAGGATCAGGCTTAAAAATTTACTTATTTTTTTCTTTTCTATTTCGTTCATGGGTTGTGTTTTAATTCATTAATTTTTGGTGTAATTTCTCACACAATGCTTCAATATCATTCTTTCTCACCAGCTCAGAAATCCATTCTTGTGGAATATTTTCATATCCATAATAAATTCCGGCAATTCCTCCTGTGATAGCTCCCGTTGTATCGGTATCTTCCCCGAGGTTGACGGCCTTCAAAACAGCTTCAGCATAGCTTTCTGAGTTTAAAAAACACCATAGAGAGGCTTCCAGGCTGTGAAGAACATAGCCGCCGCTCTTAATTTCATATTCAGGATATTTGGAAATATCATTTTTTAAGATCCTTCTGAAAAGTTCAATTTCATTAGGATTAAATCCTTGTTCTTCAGCATATTTTAAAGTGATATTCTGTGTTTGCTCATATGCTTCTTTTTTATTCTTTCCTTTCAACAGTTGAATGGCAAAAATGACATAGATGAAACAGGCAAAGACAGAACGGAGATGGCCGTGAGTTATTGCAGAAACCTCTTTTACCGTCAGATAGAGTTTCTGAATATTATTTTCCTTCTCAAGATAGAAAGCGAGGGGAAGAATTCTCATCAGAGAACCATTCCCGTTATCTTCTTCAAAAATATTTCCTGAAAATCGTGCACTCTCACCTTTGATTAATCTCGCCAGAGAATGTCTTGTCGTTCCTCCAATGTCAAAAAGCCTTCCATGGGCAGTCCAGTGACCGTATTTATTCCATTTTACGAAACTCTGTCCGATTTTTTCCAGATCATATCTTTTGGAAAGTTCATCAGCAAGGCAAAGTGTAAGAGAGCTGTCATCACTCCAGGTTCCTTTGGGCTGGTTCCATGACATATACTCCAGCATTTTCGTTACCGGAAAACGTTTTAAATCTTCTCTTTTTTTGAATTCCACCGGAACTCCAAGTGCATCTCCAATACAAACACCCATAATTCCAGCTTTTACCTTATTTTCCATCAGGCTAAATTGACTAATTTATCAAATAATATTTTCATTCCCTGAGTGGCTGTTTCCTTCATTACTACAGCTCTCTGTCCGTATCCGAATCCCGTTTCATTAGGATTGATGACAATTAAAAGGCAGTCATCTTTGATATCATGAATCAGTCCTGCTGCGGGATATACCTGCAGAGAAGTCCCGATAACCAGCAGAATATCCGATTCTTTTACGATTTCTCTTGCCGTTTGATATAAAGGAACATCTTCTCCGAACCAAACGATAAAAGGTCTTAATTGCGCTCCATCTTCAGCTTTATCACCAATTTTAATATCCTCTTTTTGTTCATAAATCAGGTTTTTATTGTTGCATGAGCATGATTTGAACAGTTCTCCGTGAATATGAAGAATCTTAGTAGATCCTGCTCTTTCGTGAAGGTCATCAATATTCTGGGTAATGATCTGAACATCAAAATATTTTTCCAGCTCCGCCAGTAATTGATGCGCTTCGTTAGGTTGTACTTCATGCAGCTGGCGTCTTCTCTGATTGTAAAATTCCAGAACCAAAGCTCTGTCTTTTTTCCAGCCTTCCGGACTTGCTACATCCGTTACATTATGATTTTCCCAGAGACCGTCTCCGTCTCTGAAGGTTTTTATTCCGCTTTCGGCACTGATTCCTGCACCGCTTAATATGGTTAGTTTTTTCATGGGTTTAATCTAAAAGTTTTTGGTAAATTATCTCATTTTCATCATCAAAACAAACAAATATAACTTTCTCAATGATATCCGATTTAAAATTTCTGACCGCATCTACAGCAATTTTTCCAGCCAGTTCTTTTGGAAACCTATAAACTCCCGTACTGATATTAGGAAAAGCAATGGTTTTCACACCAAGGCTTTCTGCCAAATTCAAAGAATTATGATAACAGTTTGCCAGAAGAATGGATTCCTTTTCTTCGTGACCGTTCCAAACTGGTCCTACTGTATGAATAACATATTTTGCAGGGAGATTTCCTGCATTTGTTACTACCGCTTCTCCCGTTTTGCATTTTCCTTGTCTATTTCTGATCGCAACACATTCTTCCAATATCTGAGATCCTCCCACTCTGTGAATAGCTCCATCTACACCGCCTCCCCCAAGTAAGGATGAATTGGCTGCGTTAACAATTGCATCAGCTTGGATTTTTGTAATGTCTCCTTTTATTAGTTCTATTTTCATCTTAAATTGAGTTTTCTATTTAAAACCTCATCATCAAATAATAAAGGTTTTTCCTCAGGGATGATCAGGTTATCTAAATCATCATTCAGTACAAACTGATATTGTTCTGCCACAAAATCTGAAATATTTTCAATGAGAAGAATATCATCCTTAGAAAAAGATCGAATAAATTCATTCCTTAAACCAATCTGTATGGCTCTTCGTTCCAGTTTATTTCCAAAAGGATCATGATCCGGATCCCACTGCAGCCTGACTGAAGATTCTTTTACCTGCTTCTGCCAATCTTCTCTGGAAATCCCAAAACTTGTATTGTAAGAAGAATATATGGCATTTTCCAGATATTTTATGAAAGCTTCTTTCTTCAAATGAATAGCCAAAACATGCTCCTGACCTTCTTTTCTTCCCCAGCCATTTCTGTACATCATCCAAAGAAAATTTGGTTTTATCCAGGTCATTCTTTCCAAACTAAAACTTCCGCCAAAGAATTGATTCTTCACTGCAAATTCTCCAATTTCCTTTCTATAAGACTGATATACCACAATTTTTTCATCGTCATATTGAGCCATGATGTGATATCCTTGTGCAGGCCAGTCTTGTAATTGTTCTTTATATTTTTTTAGTTCTATTTTCATTGTATTTCTTCAAATGGTTTCAGCATTTCTTCTTTCTTGGTAAGCACTGCGAAAACCACTCTTTTAAATTTATTTTTATATTTTCCCTGAAGATGCTTTTTAAATAATCCTGCAATTTCTTTTGGATCATTTTTGAAGACACCGCATCCCCAGGCTCCTAAAATCAGAACTTCATTTCCTTGTTGTAAAGCCAGTGAAAGCATTTTATCCATTCTAAGATCCATTGCATCAAGAATTTCATGTGCTCTTTCCGGTTCCTGACGTTTTACCACCCCTGTATTGACTGCCGGAGACGTGATGAAATTACACAGAACAGGCTTAGGAAGCAACTCTCCCTTATCTTTCCTGAAAACAGGAACTTTAGGACTGTAAATCATTGTATCGGTATAAAAACAGGATTCCATTGCACGATGAATTGTGTAATAATCAAATGCCTGAAGTAAGCTTTCATACAGTCCGGAAGTTCTTGCCAGACTTTCTTCCTGTGCTTCTGCTCCATTGATAAATCCTCCACCCGGATTTTTTGCTGATGCAAAATTGAGACACATAATCTTTTCCTGATTTTCTTCTTCGGCTAATTGTAAAATTGCTTTTAAAGAACTGCACTTCCATGCTTCAATTTTTGTTTCAAAACTGATTTCCGGCAACGGAGATTCTTTCATTTCAGAAAGCTGTTCCGGAGTGAAAAGAGAGGTTTCTTTTTTACTGATTTCCAGCTCGTTTTCTATATTTATTTTTTCGTTATGTTCGTTAATATAATATTTTTTAGCTAAGATATCCAAAGTATCTTTTGCCATTCCTTTATTAGTCATAGTTACTTCTTTTATGTTGATCATCAAATCTTCCACCTCAGCGCTTGCGGCCTTCTTAAAGTCATCTCCTATAAAGACTTTGATTACTTTGATATCTCCTACAATTGCCTTATTAAAGCTGTTAAGATCCTCAGAAGGAACCCATAATTCATTGTGATTTCTAGCCCCAACATTCTGTGCAGGATATTGATCCGTCACTTTTTCCAACACCTCAAACCGGGTTACAAAACCAAGATAGTTTCCAGCTTCGTCTCTGGTGTTCCATTTTTCCGCAATCTCTGAAGCATATTCTTCATTAAGAATGGGGTAAAAAATGGGCTGCCATTCCAGTCTTGGAGGAAATTTTTTAAATCCGCTTTCCATAATCAAGATCATTTCTTTTTCTCCTACCGGTCTGTATAATGTTGTTGTTTTCATGACGTTCGTTTATTTGGTTATACTGTGGCTCCAATTCTGTAAGCCAGTTCTTTTGACAGAGGATAGTTTTTTTCTACCGGCAGCAGTTTTTTTGCCTTATCAAATTCTCCCGACCTGGTAAGATTCAGAATCTTCTTAACCAAAGGAGAATAATCCTCTATTTTTACAATCCATTCTTCATTGAACTCCTCAATCAATGCGCGGCTGATTCCTACCTGAATGGAACGGTAATTCAGTTTTGCTCCTTTAATATTCCTTTCAGGATCCCACTGCACATATATTCCGGCATTTTCAAAATCTTTTTCCCATTTTCGGGGATCGGGATAAACCCTTTTTTCAGGTGAAGTAAGAATTGCTTTGCTTAAAGCTTTCTCCCAGGCTTCTCTTTTAATATGTATGGCCAGGGTACATTCCTGATTGGGTTTCTGTCCATAGTTGCTGCGCTCCATCATCCAGAGAAAAGAAGGCTTTATCCAGGTCATCCTGTTGAATGAAAAAGGAGCTGTAAATTTCTGATTCTCTACGGCTGATTTTGCAATTGCTTCATTATAGGCTTGATAGACAATCAGCGTGTCATTTTTATAATCTGCTCTTATTTCAAATTCTTTCATTGTTAGTTAATTTATTCAAAATCATACACATATACCTCCACATTCTTTACAAGCAATGTTCTTTCGATAATAGGTTCAATTTTTTCCCATTTTCCTCCTGCCAGTCCACATCCGATTCTTGGCATGTGAACGCTTGCGTTCAGCAGCAAAGCTTCATTGGAAAGTTTTTCCAGAGCTTTTTCAATGGCATCATACCGAACAGGGACACCATTACTTCCGGTTTTTATTCCTTTTTGCCCGATTATATTGGCTACAAAAATGTATTTTTCAACCTGAACCAATTGAATTTCTCCTAATGCAAAATTATTTTTACTTCTGAAACGGTGCCAGTTTCTATATTCTTTTTCCGGCTCTTCCCATCTTTTGGAAACTGCCAGTACAAAACCTTTTCCCCAACCTCCGATATCATTGCAGATGTGGGCGATGATCTTTATTCCTTTCGCCTGTGGGACCGTAGCATCCCCTTTTAAATATTGTATCGTTTTCATGGTTATTTACTTTTATTCTCTATCATTTCCTCCTCTCCTAATAAAATTAACATTTTTAACTGCTGAATTTAAAAAATCCGTTTAAAATCTTTAGAATACGGAGAATAGGATCCATAGACAACATCAAATTCCTCATCAAGATTTTCTACTTTAAATTGTTCATCAATCTGATCCAGACAGGTAATGACAAGATTTTTTTTAACCGGAAATGCATAAGCTCCATCCAATTTTAAGGCATAATTCAGCAGTTTGTAATCTATTTCTCCGGTTCTTAGCTCCTTTTGATATTCATTGAATATACAGGTTTCTTCTTCATTGTTTTTCAGATTCATTTCTTTTTCATTGCTCATCCAGCCGTTTCCATGACGGGTAGAATAGCTTCTGGTGACATAATACATTTCAATATCTTCAATCTTTAAAAGCTTACAAATCTCACAGGCATTTTTTGAAGTCGTATATGCATAAGTCACATTGGGAAAAACGCCATGGTCCATATCGAGTAAAATACCCTGGCTTCCTTCAAAAACAAGGTGATCGAAGTTAGCCAGATAGTTATAGTCACTTATTTTCCAATCAATACTGTCAATAGCATCTAAAAAAGGCTGTAAAAGTTCACTAATTTCGTTTTCATCTATAAAGCCATAATAATAGGCAATTCCTTTCAACTTTTCCATCAGCATCTCTCTGGGCGCAATCAGGTCTGCAGCAAATAGTTTGTAAGGACTTTCGTGTCTTTTCATGGTAGCTCCCACTCCTTTTCCACAGGTTCCGTGTTCCAGATTACGGGCATTTGTTCTGTTCTGCCATACATCGAAAGGAGTTGTCAGCTTTGCCAATGGATGGATATGCAGCTCAATGTTTCCGTTCTTTGCTTTTAACTCTTCTCTTTCATTCAGAAGAAAAACCGGATGAATCGTACAATGCTCGGTAAAGTAAGAAGGCAGACCACGAAGTGCACCACTAGAAAAACTGGAATGCACATGCTTTCTTTCATCAATCATTACAGTATGAGCAGCCTGCTGACCTCCTGAAAATCTGATCACAACAGCCTCCGGATTCTGAGAAGCCAGGAAATCTGTAGTAATTCCTTTTCCTTCATCACCAAAACCAAGTCCTATTACTATTTGAGCCTTTTTCATGTCTTTTAATTTTTGAGTTTTCTAGTATTGTCATTCATATTTTATGACGACATTGACAGATTTCTAAAGCATCTGAAACTGATCCAATCCTCCTGTTCCTGTTGTTCCGATGCTTTTGTTTTTAAACTTATCACAGATAATGTTTTTAATAACATTCGGAATGTCCCTGTGATCTGCTATGGAAATACAGTTTTGTCCTAATAATTCTTTCCAGCCTCTGTCTGCTCTCAGTGCCTGATCGGAATGTAAAACACTGATGTGGAATACTTCATATTTTTTTTGTGCTTCTTCCAGGAGTTCAAAATGAGTATAGGTTTGCTGCCCTTTTCCCATAATTTCCCTGATGGCGGAAGCAGGAAGTGTTTTTAAACAAGGTTCATCACCTACGGTAAACAGTAATCCTTTTTGTCCTCTTTTTTCAAACGCATCGGTTCTGGTGTGAAATGCTGCAAAATACCATGCTAAAAGATAACTTTCACCTGCATTTCCACCTCCTCCGGATTCAATATAGGTTCGGGTAAGCCACATATCCAGTTCTGCATCTCCTGATTCGAACTGTCCCACCTGAAGCGGATAACCATCACATTCATGATCTCCGATTCCAAGGAACAATAAGGCCGGATCGGGAACACCTCCCTGGATGATTCCGCCCATCAGTTTTGGCAATCCATCTCTGATTAACTCGTGAGGGATATGGCCCATACTTCCGGTAACATCTAATCCTAAAATAATGGGAACTGAATTGGGGTGAACTTCCGAATCCCGGGATTCCCTGAAAGAAATTCCATATGGATTCATCGATTCATGAGCCATTCTTTTGGCATTCTGGGTGAAAATTTCCCCTGCGGATTTTGTTCCGTAACCTGCTTTTCTTGCTCTGTCATAACGAGCGTCTAAATCATATCTTGTACTTCCCATGCCTATAATTTTTTTCCAAATAAATATTCAAATCTCTTTTGGGTAACTTCGAGCTGAATATTCAGATTTCTGATTGTTAATGATAATTCCATGTCTTTCTGAACGAATGCTTCGGGATTGAAATCCGCAAAAGTCAGACTATTCCTGTCCAAAGGGCTGATATCAATAAGCCCTTCCTGTTCGCGCTCGAGCCTTTTGATTTTTAGTTCGATATCTTCCACTCTGCGCCTGTAGATCAATTCGGAATCTGCCCCGATGATCCTTGCACGGTCTTCTCTGATCTGATCATTATTTCTTTGTAATGATTCGATAAATCTGGGTTTTAATTCATCTTCCATGATCAAATATTTTTGTTTGTGTTAATATTACGCTAATTAAACAAGACATAGTAAAGCCTTTATCTTTTAAGAATGATTATTCCCTGTAATACATGATATCCGTTCTTAAAACATACTTTACTCCACTAATTAAAGTTTTTCCTTCGTGTCTGAGCGGATGATGAAAAATAAGAGCTGTTCCTTTCTTTGGAGCTACTGCAAACAGATTTTCAAATTCTGTTTCACCTCCTTCAAAATCATCATTCAGATAGATCATAAAAGTGTAAAAGCTTTTCTCTCTTTCATTTCGGATATAACTTCCGTCTCTGTGCATTTTGAACTGCTGCCCGGGAGCATATTTATAAACTCTGAGCATTTCATTAAAGTTAAGAATCTGATATCCATCATGTTCCTGAGGTAAAAAATCTACAGCCTTGTTAAAAAGCTCTTCAGCGATTGTTGTATCAAAAATCATCAGCCGGTCGTTATTTCTGATTCCTTTATTCATCTGCTGGCGTCCGAATACATTGATCTTTGCTTCTTCAAAGACTTTTTCCTGTGAAAGACTGATATAATGATCACATTCAGACTCAATCAGAAAATCTTCAATCAGAAATATCTGTGGGTGTAATTCTATTTTTTCCATAATTAATATTTTGTGTCTGGTTTGTGTTTTTACCTTCTTAATTCATCTCTTACTTCCATCAAAGCAAATCCTAAAAGGTTTTCTCCGTTCCATAATAAAGGGTTTTCAGCTTTGTTATCTGTTTCCAGCATCCCGATTCCCCAGATTCTATCATAAGGACTTGCCTCTACTAAAACTTTGTCTCCGGTTGATAAAAGAAAGTCTTTAAATTTCTGATTTTGAGAGAATTTCAAAAAATTTCCCCTGGTAACAATTTCAAATTTATGCTCGTCCCACTGTTTCGGATCAAAGTTTTTTACTTTTCTACCCAGAGCTTTTGCCTGATTCGGAGTAGCGGCTTTTAAAATTTCCTTTTCCATTTCAGCATCATTAAATAATCTTGCTTTTGCAGCCATCATATAATGTTCTGCTGTTCTATAGGTAATTCCGTTTTCTTCAAAACTTCCTGGAAACCATTGGCTGAAACATGATTTGGTAACAATATCTTTTGCCGTGTGTCCCCAGAAAAAGAGATATTTTATCTTTTCCTTTTTTTGAAAGCGTTCTATAATATTTTGTAAGGTATATTTCATGATTGCGTTATTTTGACACAAATTTAAAAGAATATCAGCGTTTGGACCAAATTTATTTGTGTTAATTTTACGCTAATAAATATAATTAATTGATTTCCAGCAATAAAAATTTAATCTTAACAAACACTAATCACACTAATTTTAATCACAAATGACACAAATTTGATAGGTTTCAGCTAAAACTGGTGGAATTTGATCTTAAAAATTGTTATTACATCAATGTCATTCTAAACACAGACTGAAGGTCTGCGAACGTAGTTCAACAGTGTAGTGAAGAATCTAACCAATTACGAGATTCTTCCTCCGTCAGAATGACAGAAGACCGATAATATAAGCTGGAGTCAAAGACATTTGTGAAATTTGTTTTTAAAACAAACTATTTGATTTCAAAATAAAAGCCCTGCTCTTCCAGCTCTTTATATTTTTCTTTATTGAAAGTAAAAAGTTTCCCGGGTCTGCCGCTACCCTCTTTTTTAACGTTATTGGTTTCGTTCAGGAGTCCGTAGCTCATGATTTTCTTGCGGAAGTTTCTTCTGTCAATTTCCTGTCCGACAATTGTTTTATAAAGGTTTTCAAGATCTGAAAAAGGGAATTCTTCATTGAGAAGATTGAAGCCGATCGGCTGGTATTGAATTTTTGTGCGAAGTCTTTTTAATGCTGTCTCAATAATGGTTTTGTGATCAAATGCTACTGATGGAAGTTTATTAATACTAAACCATTGTGCGTCATCGGCATCTGAATCGGCAAACAGTTCATGATAAGAAGGGTTTACAAGCCCCAAATAAGACACAGAAACCACTCTGTTTCTCGGATCGCGACCGAGATTACCAAATGTATAGAGCTGCTCTAAAAAATCGGGTTTTATGCCGGCTTCTTCGTAAAGTTCTCTTTTTACGGCATCATCTACACTTTCATCATCAAGAACAAGACCTCCCGGAAGGGCCCAACCTCCCTTAAAAGGTTCAATATTTCTTTTAATCAGAAGGATCTGAAGATCTTTTTTATCAAAATATCCAAAGATAACGGCATCTACAGCCACTTTTATATCCTGTAATTTTTTTGGAGACTCCATAATTTGATTTGCGTTATGAATACACAAAGTTACAATTTATGCCTGTATTAAAAAAAATTTTAATTAACATAAAAGTTCTTACCTTTAAGTTATCTTTCTAACCATCTTAAAACTAAATTATTATGAAAAATTTATTAGCAATTCTTTCTGCAGCTTTCCTGTTAACAGCTTGCGAGAAAGGAAAAACGACAGCTTCCACTGGTTCTGATAAAGCAGATTCAGCTTCTACATCTGAATGGAAACCTGTAGATTCCGCAACCGCCTTGAAAGACTGGATGGCGTACTCAACTCCGGGAGAAATGCAGAAAATGCTTGCAAAATCTGATGGAACCTGGACTGGTGAAACAACAATGTGGATGGAAAACGGGGCAAAACCTATGATAAGTAAATCCGAGGCTACCAATAAAATGATGTTTGGCGGACGTTATCAGATCACAAATCATAAAGGCGACTTTATGGGGATGCCTTTTGAAGGAATGAGCATTGTGGGATATGATAACGCAAAGAAAAAGTTTGTCAGTACATGGATCGACAATATGGGAACCGGAATCATGCATAGCGAAGGCGACTGGAACCCTTCCACAAAATCAGTTGAATTTAAAGGGAAAATGACAGATCCTTCAAGACCTGGAAAAGACTGTGATTTCAGAGAAGTATTCACTTTTGTGGATGATAATACTCAAAAGCTTGAAATGTACGGCCCTGATTCCAAGACCGGAAAGGAATATAAAACCATGGAAATAAAATATACGCGCAAAAAATAATCCATAAAAAAAACCGCTTCATCAGAAGCGGTTTTTACTTTATAATACATTAATAATTAATCATTTAACTTTAGTACAGCCATGAACGCTGATTGCGGTACTTCTACTCTACCAATCTGTTTCATTTTCTTCTTACCTTCTTTCTGCTTTTCCAATAGTTTACGTTTTCTGGAAATATCTCCTCCATAACATTTTGCGGTAACGTCCTTTCTTAAGGCTTTAATCGTTTCTCTCGCGATAACTTTCGTACCTAATGCTGCCTGAACAGCAATATCAAACTGTTGTCTAGGAATCAGCTCACGAAGCTTTTCACACATCCTTTTACCGATATAATAAGCATTAGAATCGTGAATCAATGAAGATAAGGCATCTACCATATCACCATTGATCAGGATATCCATTTTTACAAGCTTGGAAGCCCTGAATCCGATGGGATGATAATCGAATGAAGCATATCCTTTAGAGATAGATTTTAATCTGTCATAGAAGTCGAATACCACCTCAGCAAGAGGCATATTGAAAATTAACTCTACTCTTTCTGATGTCAGATAACTCTGGTTAACAATTTCTCCTCTCTTTTCAATACATAAAGTCATTACTGCTCCTACGAAATCGGATTTTGTAATGATAGACGCCTTGATGAATGGTTCTTCTACTCTGTCCATCGTTGAAGGATCCATCATTTCAGACGGGTTGTTGATCAAAATCGGAACTTCAGGCTCTTTTTTAGTATATCCAAAATAAGATACGTTCGGTACCGTAGTGATGACGTTCATATTAAACTCTCTGTCAAGACGTTCCTGAACGATTTCCATGTGTAGCATTCCTAAGAATCCGCAACGGAAACCAAAACCAAGGGCGGCAGAACTTTCAGGTTCAAAAACCAGAGAAGCATCATTCAGTCTTAATTTTTCAAGAGAGAATCTTAATTCTTCAAAATCTTCAGAATCAATTGGGTAGATCCCGGCAAATACCATTGGTTTTACTTCCTCAAATCCATCAATCGGAGCATCTGCAGGTTTTTCAAATGAAGTGATGGTGTCTCCTACTTTTACCTCACGGGCATCTTTAATACCCGATACGAGATATCCTACATCTCCGCAATGGATCGTTTTCTTGGGAACCTGCTTCAGTTTTAAGGTACCCACTTCATCAGCACCATATTCCTTTCCTGTAGCGAAGAATTTGATCTTTTCATTTTTGGTGATGCTTCCGTTCACTACTTTAAAATAAGCTTCAATACCTCTGAACGGGTTGTATACAGAGTCAAAGATCAAAGCCTGCAGTGGACCGTCAGGATCTCCTACCGGTGCAGGAATTCTTTCAACAATCTGCTCTAAAAGGTTATGAACACCTTCTCCTGTTTTACCGGAAACTCTCAATACATCTTCATATTCGCATCCGATAAGGTTCATGATCTCATCGGTTACTTCTTCAGGATTTGCAGACGGAAGGTCAATTTTATTCAGAATCGGAATGATCGTTAAATCATTTTCCAATGCAAGATACAGGTTACTAATGGTCTGTGCCTGAATACTCTGTGCAGCATCTACAATAAGAAGTGCACCTTCACAGGCAGCAATAGAACGGGATACTTCATAAGAGAAGTCAACGTGTCCCGGGGTATCAATAAGGTTTAAAATATATTTTTCTCCTTTATACTCATAATCCATCTGGATCGCATGTGACTTGATTGTAATCCCACGTTCTTTCTCCAGATCCATATCATCAAGCGTCTGAGACTGTAATTCTCTTTGGGTAACGGTATTCGTGTACTCCAATAGACGGTCTGCCAGGGTACTTTTACCATGGTCGATATGAGCGATTATGCAAAAATTTCGTATGTTTTTCATTTAAGAATCTTGTAATTTGCAAAGATAAGAAAATGCAGGAGAATTTTTCATTCTTAATTCTTTCTTTTAACTGAAACACAGATAACAATAAGAAAAGAGGGAAAATTTTTCCTCTTTTTAAATATTATTTTGTTTTGCCAAAGTCTTCCGGTAACACATAATTTCCGGTAAAAGGATCAAGATAAACTTTAGGTCCTGCAGTATTCTTTCTTTTGCCTGATAAACTGACATCTATCACTGCACCAATAACGCCACCAATCAGACCTCCTGCTGCAGCCCCAATTGTAACCCCTGTTGTAACCGTTTCAGGAAATAATTCTGCTTTTGTTGCCTCTATAAAAACCCCATTATGATCTTTGAAAATCTCAGTGTAACCCACAGGAATATTTTTATATGCGATACCCTTATAGACAAAAGCATAAAAATGTCTTATTGCCGATTTTTCATCTCCTTTTACAGCCTTTGTAATGATTCCCTTATCATTAGCCTGCAAAGTAAATCCGGGTTCAGGATTATGAGTAAAAAAGCTATAATAGTCTTTGTAAACCCCTTCTTTAAGTTCATTTGCTTTTAGAATACTCAATTTTTCTTTTAATACAGAGGCATAATCAGGAAACTCATTTTCTGAAATGCTAAGTTCCCAAGGGGTTGCTTTATAGGAGTCTTTAAAAAGATCAGTAAGAATTAAAGTCACTTTTCTTGCCAGACTTTGTGCCAGATAAGGTGTTGTACGTGATGAGACTGTTGCCACAGTATCTATTCTATCCATAAAATGATATCCGTCTTCTTTTTTAATAAATATACCTGCCTTTAATTCAAGCTTTCCAATAGAATACTTTTCCTTTTTATCTTCTGAAATATTTAAATTTTCAAGCAAAAAAACCATATCATTATTTCCTCGTGACGGATTGTACTTATAAAACCAATCCTGTATGTCTTTGCTGGCATTATTTTCGAAAACAACTTTTACCTCGTCCTTGTGGTGCATAACAATTCCAATTTCTTGATTTGCCCTTTGATCTATTACCGTAAGACTCTTGATAGAATTTTTGCCATCTTTAATGGATTTTGAAAGATCAATGGTTTCTATTTTCTGTGCTGATGCAAAAACTGAAATCAATAAAAAGAAAAAAATGTTTCTCATAATTTATGTTTTAACTTCAACAAAAATAGGAATTTACAGCAAAATTAAACAGCTCTCACAGAAAGATCTGTAAGAGCCGTCCAACATTAAAAAAATAAACTATTATGGGTTCTGTTTAGGTCCCGAAGCATTGTTATGGTTTCCGTGAGGTCTTCTTTCGTCCATTTTATCCTTCATCATTTTCTCGGATTGAAACAGCTTCAAAACTTTCTGGCAGGGAATTACCTGCTGCATTTTATCTGCGTATTTCTTTCTGTTATCCAATAACTTCTGTCCCAATTCAAAACTTTGCTGCAATTTTGCTTTAGCCTCGTCATCCGTTAAGGATTCAGGATCAAAGTTTGAATTAAACTGACTTTTTATCTGCCTCTGGCTATCGAGATATTCGTTATACAATTGTGTAAATTCGGCTTTATCGTCTGGATCAACATTAAGATTATCCATGATCATATTGTCCCTGAATTTCTTCAGGAGTTCTTTTCTCTCTTCCGGAGAAAGATTATTGATGACTTCTTTCCTTTGTTTAGGATCCATCTTTTTCCAATCATAATCCGTTCTTTGGGCATTCAATCCAAAGCCATAAATAATCAAAAACGTCAATAATATCTTTTTCATTTTCTTTTAATTATAAATATCCAAATAAACGTCCTGAGTCGAATTACTTGCTAATTCTGCAATTTCAGAATTAGAAAACGAGTCAAGATATTCATTTATTCGTGTTTCTTCTTTTTTCTTTACAGTTTTCACCGGTTCAGGGGTCTCTGCAGTTTTTTTGGTTTCGTTTGCACTTTTAGAAGCGTAGACATTGTTATTTTTTTGATTGTCAACTGTTTGATCATTATTTTCAACAGAAGTTAAATCAGATTTTAAAGTTTCATAAGCCAGCTCGCTTTCTGTTTTCGGCGCTCCGTCATTGGCAGCATAAGCTGTTTTAGAGTTCAGTATCTGTTCAGGGGAATCATTATCTGAATTAAAAACATAAGTTGCTCCAAAAATCAAAGCCAGTGATGCTGCAGCAGCATACATCCACTTCAGCTTAAAGACAGGTGCTTTTTTACTTGCCTTTATATCATTCATAACGTTCTCCTGAATATTTTGAAACAAATCATCAGGAACTGTGTAAATGTTTTTACGCTCTAATTTTTCTATGTCGAACTCTTTCATCTTTGTTGGTCAAAAATTATTTTTCGTAATTTTCTTTAATATACTCTTCTATTTTCTGTTTGGCATAATGATAATTTGTTTTCAAAGTGCCTACCGACATATCCACAATTTTTGATATTTCTTCGTAGGGCAAATCATCATAATACCGCATCATAAATACCAGTTTCTGCTTTTCGGGCAGGCTCTGTATAGCGTTCTGCAGTAAAATCTGTATTTCTTCAGCATCTCCTTCCGTATTATCTGCGACGAGATTCTGCATATGATACTCTGGATCCTCATCCGTTTTCTGCATTTTTTTCATTTTGTTGACCTGTTGTAGTGCTTCGTTGGTAGCGATTCTGTACAACCAGGTATACAACTGGCTATCATTTTTAAACTGATGAAAATTCTGATATGCTTTAATAAAAGTTTCCTGCAAAGTATCCTGTGCAAGATCTCCGTCCACAATAATTCTTCGTATGTGCCAGTACAATCTGCTTTGATAGGCATCCATCAAGGCACGAACCCCTTTATCCTGGGTTCGTGGATTTTGCATCAACGAAATAATTTCCGCGTCCTTAATCTTCATAAGATGCCTTCATTGTTTTGGATTACAAAAATAGCTGAAAGTTAAATTAAAAATTCAATTTTCATTTTAAATATTAAAAATAATATGAGACACTTACGCAATAAACGTGCCTATATTGAAGTACAAGATTTCTGAAGTGTTCTTCCTTTCCCGGCTCAGCTTAAAATCTTATATTTGTTATATGCAAATTGTAATCATCGGTTCCGGAAATGTTGCCTATCATATGGCAAAAGCTTTCACGTTGAAAAGCATTCCTGTGGCGCAGCTATTTGGGAGGAACGAAAAAGAATTAAGTAAAATCTCTGAAGAATTAAATATTCCTTGCTCTACAGATCATCTGGAAGAAGCAGATCTTTATATTCTTTGTGTAAGCGATCATTCTGTGGAAGAAGTCTCAAAAATTATTACAAAAAAAGATTGTCTGGTGGCCCATACCTCAGGATCTCTTCCAAAAGAAGTTCTGGCTGGTGAGTATAGAAAATCCAGCTTCTACCCTTTACAGACTTTTTCAAAATCCAAGGAACTTGACTATGAAAAAATTCCGTTTTTTATAGAGGCGGAAAATGAAAAAGATCAAAAAATATTGTTTGATCTTACTTCAAAGATTTCGGAAAGAGTAATGGAAAGCAATCACGAAAAAAGAAAATATATTCACCTGACGGCTGTATTTGCCTGCAATTTTGTGAATCATCTTTTTTCAAGGGCTAAAGAAATTTCAGATTCCCAGGATATTCCGTTTGATTATTTCTTGCCGCTGATTGATGAAACGGTTCAGAAAATTCATGAAATTGAACCTAAAATGGCACAAACGGGCCCCGCAGTAAGAAATGATGTAAGGATTTTACAGCTGCATGAACAATTATTAAAAGACGAAAGTCTTGAAATTTATAAAACAATGAATCATTCTATTCAGGAAATGTATGAGCTATAAAGAGAAATTAAAAGATATTAAAGCATTTGTATTTGATGTTGACGGAGTTTTCACAGACGGAAGCGTATATCTGCTTCCCGGAGGAAATATGTGCAGGGTAATGAATGTCCTGGACGGTTATGCAGTAGTAAAAGCTTTAAAAAACAATTATTTAATTGGGGTTATTACGGGAGGAAATGATGAAATGGTAAAGCACAGAATCAATTATCTGGGTATTCAGGACTACTATCCGAAGTCTCACAATAAAATGAATGATTTTGAAGATTTTAAGAAGAAATACAATCTTAAAAATGAAGAAATTCTGACCATGGGTGATGATCTTCCGGATATTCACATCATGGAAAGTTCAGCCATTGCGGCATGTCCTGAAAATGCGGTTCCTGAAGTAAAAGGAATTTCCGATTATATTTCCCCGAAAAAAGGTGGAACAGGGGCGGTTCGTGATGTCATTGAACAGGTAATGAAAGTTCAGGGAAACTGGCATGACGATAATACTCAATCTGTATAAGTATCTGTATGAAATTACTTTTAGCATCACAATCCCCAAGAAGAAAAGAACTTCTTTCGAGTTTAGGCTTTGAATTTGAAGTCGTAAAAATAGACTGTGAAGAAATTATTCCGGAAACTATCAAAATACAGGAAGCGGCCGCTTATCTTTCTGACTTAAAAGCAGATGCTTTCAGAAGTCTGGAGGAAGATGAAGTACTTCTGACTGCCGATACGGTAGTTGCTATCGACAATCAGATCCTTGGTAAACCTAAAGATGAAGCGGATGCCTTTAAAATGCTTCAAAACCTTTCAGGAAGAACGCATCAGGTGTATACGGGAATTACCATCAAAACCGCCGGAAAATCGATCACTGAAACCGATGTGGCTGATGTTACTCTGGACAAGCTTTCGGATGAAGAAATAAACTATTATATTCAGAACTATAAGCCTTTCGACAAAGCCGGAAGTTATGGTGTCCAGGAATGGCTGGGAATGGCAAAGATCACAAGTCTTACCGGAAGTTATTATACCATTATGGGGCTTCCTACCCATCTTGTTTATAAAATACTGAAAGAATCTTCTCTGATTTAAAAGATTATCAGGGTCAAAACTCCCATTAAAGAAGAAATAAAATATTTCCGCCAGAAATATAAATATTATTCATTATAAAATTTTATTATTTTTACAAAATCATCAAACTGCTGATAATAAAAAGCAGATTAGCGAGTTATATTGAATAATGAAAAAGAATATATTATTCCTTTTAGTCATATGTCTTGTTGCTTCCTGTGCTACCAAAACAAAAAAGCCGGAGCAGCGTTCAAGAGTATTGAAAGGATTTTCCACATATTACAACACTCTCTTTAATGCAAAAGATGCGTTAAACAGTGAGTTTACAGCCAGAGATAAAGGGCATAAAGACAATTTCTATGCTCCCTATATTCCCATTCTTACTTACGAAGAACAACCTTTGGGCAGTGATCTCGGGCAGACTGAAGCTTTTGCTGAAAACTCTATGAAGATGGCAGAAGTAGCCAACAGACCTTCAGGAAGAGGCAATTCAGGAATTCCGAATATTCCCGGCGGACCTCAGGGAAACGGTCCTTCAAGACCTGACGGAGAAGAGAATAAAGGAGCCACTACTCTGGAAATTGCAGAAGCTAAAGCTTTAAAAGCAATTAATAAATATTCTGTAACCAGAAATGGTGAAGAGAAAAACAAGCAGATTTTTGATGCCTACATGATCCTTGCGCAGGCAAGAATTTACCGTGGTAAATCTCTGGAGGCCCTGGATGCTCTCAATTATGTTTTCACCCGTATGAAGGATGATAAGAGAATTGCACTTGCAAGGATTTATCAGGGTCTTGCTTATGATCAGATCAAAGATTATCACAGAGCGCATGAAACATTTGCGAAACTGAAAAGTGAAGATATCAGTAAAAGTTATGCAAAACTGCTAAGCATTTACTATTCCGAATCTCTTCTTGATGCCGGTAAGAAAGAAGAAGCTGCCAAGGAACTTGACAATGCTTTTGACCTCAATACAAACAGAAAACTGAAGAGCAGAATCGCTTACCTTAGAGGTCAGGTGCTGGAAAACCTGAACCAGAATGATAAAGCAAGAGAAAGCTATGCTGCCGCGTATAAGTATGCCAGTGATTTCGAATTTGAAGTAAAATCTCAGGTCGCCATCGCCAAAACTTTCAACGGTAAAGGTGATTATGCAGGAGCCAAAAATTATCTGGAAGGAATCAGTAAAAAAGGGATGTATGGATCCAGAAAGAACGAATTTTACTATGCCTTAGGTTTGATGGCCAATAAAGCAGGCAAAAAAGATGAAGCTCAGCAATTCTTCAGAAAATCGCTTTTTGAAAAGGTTTCCGATCCTCAGATCCGTGGATTGGCTTATTATGAAATAGGAAAAAGCTATCTTGATAAGAATGATTATATCGGAGCCGGAAGTTATTATGATTCTGCACTTGCTGTAATGACTTATGAGCCTTCAAAAATACTGTTAAAAGACCAGTCTGAATACATTAAAAAGATTTCCAAAAACTACTATCTGATCAAAAAGAATGACAGTATTCTTTCTCTGGCAAAAATGAATGATGCTCAGAAAACAGACTATTTCACAAAATATATTGCCAAATTAAAGATTAAAGAAGAGAAAGAGGAACAGGAAAGAAGACGTGCGGAAAGAAGTAAAGGTTTTGATACCGGAGATTACAGTGCCAATTCTATTTTTGCCAATAGCGGCAATTCTTTTGAAGACTTTGGAGTCACTACAAAAGGTTTTTATTTCAGCAATTCAGGAACGGTAAGCAAAGGAACCTCTTCATTTAAGCAGATCTGGGGAGACCGGGCTCTTGCTGATAACTGGCGTTCTTCCAAGAAAATGGCCTCTATTGAAGATATGAAAAATGAAGCGTTGGGAGTAGCCTCAGCGCCTAATCCAAGACGTTTTGAGCCTGCGTACTATATTGAACAGATTCCTACGGATCAGGGGAAATTATCTCAGTTAAAAAAGGACAGAGATACCGCTTCATTAGGTCTGGGAATTATGTATCAGAATTATTTTACCAATACTCCACTGGCCACGAAAACGCTTTATGATCTTGTGGATATAAAGCCGGAAGAAAAAGTGATGTTACAGGCATTGTATGAGATTTTTGCCATGAATTATGAGAAAAATCCACAGGCTTCTGAAAGAGCAAAACAAATTCTCCTGGCAGATTATCCATATACTTCTTATGCAGAATTTGCCAGAAATCCTAAGAATAAATCATTTGTAAAATCAACCGAAGAAGTTGAAAACGAATACAAAAAGGCATATGCGCTATTTGAATCCGAAAAATTTGCAGAAAGTAAAGATCTGATCGATCAGACGATTCAGAAGTATCCGAAAGATGCTCTGGTTCCCAAGCTGTATTTATTAAATGCTTTCAATGCAGGAAAATCAAGTGGAAAGGAAGTTATGATTCTGCAGCTTGAACAGATTGCCCTGAATTATTCCAAGACACCTGAAGGCATACGAGCCAAAGAAATGTTGAATTACCTGAAAAGTGATTTGAGCTTCCAGGCAACGGATAATAAAGGAAATTCTATTCCTCAGCAGCCGTCAGGAGCACCAGTACAGCCTAGCAGCCAAAATACGGGAGTTCCACAAATGAACAGCGGAAAAGTACAGAAGCTGGATACGATGCAGAACATTAATACGAATACTGCTCCACAAAATCCTAAAAAGCCGAACGAAACAAAATCGGGTTCCAAGATCCCGCCAAGACCTCAATAAAATAAAAAAGCGAAGATTATTCTTCGCTTTTCTTTTTCTTTACTCCGTGAAAGTCCTTCAGATAAAAAGGCTCAAAATAAGCCATATCTTCAAATTCTTTGTTTTGTATTTTCTCCAGAGTCTTTCTGATGAGATATTGAGAAGAAGGATAAACGTTTTCATTAAAAACTGCATCCGGAAGATTCAGAATCTCTTTTGCTTTTTTAGCACCATCCCCTACAAACAGAACTTTTTTATCTTTAAATTCTTCAAAAGATTTTTCATCCAGAATCTTGGCTTCAGTCCCGGATAATTCTTTTCCTGTTTTGCCATCATAAACGGCCGTATAAACCTCCATTCTCCTTGCATCGATCAAAGGTATTATATAATCGAAGTTATCGCCTAAAAAAGGCTCTATCATACTTTCAAGAGAATTCACTGCTACCAGAGGCACTCTGAGTCCATAACAAAACCCTTTTGCAGAGGCAGCTCCAATTCGTAGGCCGGTATAAGATCCGGGGCCTTTTCCTAAAGAAACAGCTTCGATATCTTTAAGTGTAATCCCCGCTCCTTCCAATGCCCATTCTACGTAAGTGTGCAGGCTTTCAGACTGTTTATAGTTTTCAGAAACTTCTTCACAAAGGCATAATAGCTTCTCATTGTCTGATATAGCTACTGAACAGTTCTTGGATGATGTTTCCAGATATAGAATTTTCATTTTTTTATTTTAAGCTAAACAGCAAAATTGCAAAAGCAAAACCGCATTTAATTTTGTGCAAATTTACTCCATTATTTTGGACTATTTTCTATAAATCGTTCTTGGCTCCGCCTGAGCACTCGGATAGATAGTCATATCTGAAATAGTAACGTGTTTCGGAGCATTTACACAGTAAGCAATGGCATCAGCAATATCTTCCGCTTTCAGGGCATCATAGCCTGCATACACCGTTGAAGCCTTTTCACTGTCGCCTTTGAACCTTACCAGAGAGAAATCGGTTTCTACAGCTCCCGGCTGGATGTTGGTTACTTTGATTCCAAATTCGGTAAGTTCCAGTCTCATACCTTCCGAAATAACGTCTACTGCTTTCTTTGTTGCACAGTACACTACTCCGTTCGCATAGGTTTGTCTTGCTGCTACAGAACTGATGTTTACAATATGACCTAAGTTTTTAGTTTTCATCGCCGGAATAATCATTTTGGAAACATAGAGTAATCCCTTTACATTTCCGTCAATCATAGAATCCCAATCATCCGTCTTACCAGCAGAGAGAGGATCTAACCCATGAGCATTGCCGGCATTATTAATCAGAACATCAATATCTTTCCAGTTTTCAGGAAGGGAATTAATGGCCGCTTCCACTTCTTCAAGATTCCTTACATCAAATACTAAACTAAATATTTCGGTGTATTGAGAAAGTTCTGTTTTTACAGATTCCAGCACCTTACTTCTCCTTCCACAAATAATAATTCTGTTTCCTTGTTTTGCAAGAAGCTCTGCAGTGGCTTTACCTATACCGGAAGTTGCACCGGTGATCAATATTGTCTTCATAAAATTGGTTGTTAAATGTCCGAATGCACTCCTCTATCAATGTCATGATTCTGTTACATTCAAACATTGTTGTATTGATATATTAATTCGCATCAAAAGACTGAAAAGCATCTTTGATATGGTCAATTACTAAATTTTTATTTTCATCGGGAAGAACAGAAATAATATCAAACCTGGCTTCCTGACCGTTATTACATTCCTCCAGATAATGATTAGCTGCAGAAACAATAGATTTTATCTTTGTTTTGGTTACAGCTTCCTGAGGAAGGATGAAGGCATCGGTGGATCTTGCTTTCACTTCCACGATAATAATCAGATTATCTTTTTCAGCAATGATATCAATTTCGTTTTGCTTAAAACGAAAGTTTCTGGCCTTAATGGTATAGCCGTTTTTCTGAAGATAATCAGCAGCGAGATTCTCTGCTATTTTTCCAAAATCATTGTGATGGGCCATAGTGTATAATTAAGAGTTTGGAGATAGGAGAGTAGTAGTGCCTTAAAAATCTATTTTTACATTAGCATCCACTTTCATTTTCACGTTGGCACCGATTAAAAGGGGTCTGTTGTCCTTAATATGTCCATTCGGGAAAGCAAACACTACGGGAAATTTATATTTTGAAATTCTGTCTGAGATCAGTTTATAAACGAACTCATCAAAACTTTCATCATAGCTTTGATTTTCCTTTTCATCCCCCATATTGGTCATTCCACCAACAATCAATCCTTTGATTTTATTGAAAACACCTGCCAGCTCCAGACTCATGATCATACGGTCCAGTGCATAGAAGTTTTCCCCGATATCTTCGATAAACAGAATCTTGTCTTTAAAGTCAAATGAATATCTGGTTCCAAGAAGGGCATAGATAAGGGCTAAATTCCCACCAACCAGTTCTCCCTGAATATTCCCCTTTTTATTGAATGGGTGAGGTTTAAGGCTGTATTTTGGCTTTTTCCCTTTCAGGATATCGAAAATAAGATCATAACTTTCATCAGTAACTCCAAAGCTGGATGTTTTAACAGTCTGCCCGTGAATGGAAACGAAACCTTTTTTCATCAGATAACTTTGGATAACTGTATTATCGGAATATCCAATATACCATTTCGGGTTTTCTGAGAAATTTTTCAGCTTCAGATGCTGAAGCAGATGCTGGCAACCGTAGCCTCCTCTGGAAGCCCATACAGCTTTTATTTCCTTATCATTAAAAGCCCAGTTGATATTTTTTGCTCTTTCCTTTTCTGTTCCGGCGTAATTATATCCGTTTGAAAATTTAGTGTAGAGATGTTCTCCGGGAACGGGTTCAAAACCTCTGCTTTTAATCATTTCTATTCCTTTTTCCAGTTGAGTGGCATCTACAGCTCCTGCAGGGGAAATAACAGCTATTTTGTCTCCTTTTTTAAGAGACTTTGGAAAGATCATTTTTTTCATTTTGCTTTTTGATATTTTACTTCTTTCTTTTCTGCTTCCTCCAGTTGTCTTTCAAACTGATTGAATTTTTTGAAACTCTGCAGGAAAATAAAGAAACTGAAGATAATAAGAATACAGCCAACAACTCTTCTGATCTGGTTGGCCAGTTTTTGTGTTAATTTATCATGAAACTGCTTGGCAAGAAATATCTTGGCAAGATCTATAGAAAGGTAAGTGGCCAGTACTATGCTGATGTATAAAATAAAACTGCTGGTGTCCGGATATTGATTCCTTACGGAAATTACCGTTACCAGCCAGAAAAGGATGACTCCCACATTGAGAAGGTTAAAGAAAAAACCATTGAAAAATGTCTTAATATAATTCTGTCCAATAATCCTTTCTTCGCCGGGCATATGCATTTTTGTTTTGGTAACCAGCATCACAATCCCGTAAACAAAAATAAGAATAGAAGTGATCCTGTAGAATCCCGGATGTTTATCTATTAACGTTACAATATCTGTACTGGCATAATAGGCTGCTACAATGCATAATAAATCTGCTGTAATGACGCCAAGATCCAGTGACAAGGCATGTCTGGGGCCTCTGGAAAAGCTGGTTTCAATAAGCAGGAAAAAAATAGGTCCTATGAAAACCAGGCTTAGCATAAATCCTAATATGACGGCAGATAGTACAAGTTCTAGCATTAAGTAGTGTTTTAAAATGAATAAAAATTCATTTCGTTTAATACAAAGTTAGACTTTATGATTTAATTATTCAATAAAGTTGTGATATATCAAGTGGATTTTAATAACACTTTAATGTAATTTTTTATTAAGGAATAGGAGAGGAGTGGAGAGTACATTTCATACTTTTTATATTTAGAAAATAAAAGGCTGACGGTTCGGTAACACATCAGCCTTTATAATTTTATCAACAGTCTTCTTAAAGAATTAATTCTTTACTTCACAATCTGGAAGTCAAGCTGCTTCTGAATCAGATTGGCTTTCACCACCTTAATCTGAACTTCATCTCCAAGCTGGTATTTATTTCCATGTCTTATTCCGTATACAGCATGAGTTTTCGCATCATACATATAGGAATCATCCACAAGGTCTCTCAACTTGATCAAACCTTCAGCACCATTCTCAGGAATTTCAACCCAGAAACCAAACTCTGCTACTCCGGAAATCACTCCTCTGAATGTTTCTCCCAGATGTTTTTCCATGAATTTCACCTGCATGTACTTGATGGAATCTCTTTCCGCATCAGCTGCCAATCTTTCCATAGCACTGCAGTGTTTTGCTTTTTCTTCAAGCTCACCTCTGTTTGGAGATTTTCCTCCATCCAGATAATGCTGAAGAAGACGGTGTGCCAGCAAATCCGGATAACGACGGATAGGAGAGGTGAAGTGACTGTAATACTCAAAACCTAAACCATAGTGGCCGATTGGTTCCGTAGAGTATACCGCCTTACTCATACTTCTCATAGCAAGCGTTTCAATCATATTTTCTTCCCCTTTTCCTTTTACATCATGAAGAAGTTTATTCAAAGACGCAGCCACTTTTTTGGTATTGGCCAAATCCATTTTATATCCGAAAGTAGCAACGAAGTCTCTCAACGATTCCAGTTTTGCAGGATCCGGATCATCGTGTACCCTGTAAATAAATGTATTATTGGTGATCTCACCTTTTCTTGAAAGGGATACAAATTCTGATACTTTTTTATTGGCTAAGAGCATGAATTCTTCGATCAGGTGATTGGAATCTTTACTGATTTTAAAGTAAACCCCAACCGGCTCATTATTTTCATCAAGATTGAATCTTACTTCACTTCTGTCAAAAGTAATGGCTCCTTTTCGGACACGTTCATGACGCATTATTTTGGCCAGCTTATCAAGCGTATTGATCTCTTCAGCCAGATCTCCCTGTCCGGTTTCGATACGCTCCTGCGCTTCCTCATAAGTAAATCTTCTGTCTGAATGAATAACCGTTCTTCCGAACCACTGCTTTTGAATTTCAGCATTGTCATTCAGTTCGAAAACTGCAGAAAAAGTATATTTATCTTCATGTGGACGAAGTGAACAGACATCATTACTCAATACTTCCGGCAGCATCGGCACAACCCTGTCAACAAGGTATACCGAAGTGGCCCTCTGATAAGCTTCATCATCCAGAATAGTTCCCGGAACTACATAATGGGATACGTCTGCAATATGAACCCCGATTTCCCAGTTTCCGTTTTCCAGCTTTCTTATGGATAAAGCATCATCAAAATCCTTAGCATCCTTAGGGTCAATCGTAAACGTACAGATATCACGCATATCCCAGCGTTTTGCAACTTCTTCATCTGTGATGCTTCTGTCGATTTTATCTGCGTCAGCTTCTACTTCCGGTGGAAACTCATAAGGAAGACCATATTCAGCAAGGATAGAGTGGATTTCTGTTTCATGTTCTCCCGGAGCACCCAGCACCTGAATGATCTCTCCTTCCGGATTTTTGTCACCCGGTCTCCACTCTGTCATTTTTACAATGACCTTATCACCATCTTCAGCATTGTTGAACTTTCCTTTCGGAATAAAGATATCTGTGTTGATTGTTTTTTTATCACAAACCACAAATCCAAATTCCTTGTGGGTAACCTTCTGAAATGTTCCTACAAATTCCGTTCTGGTACGCTCCAAAACTTCCAGAACAGAGCCTTCCAGCTTCTTTCCTTTATAATGATAAGTTATAATAAGAACCTTATCTCCCTGCAGCGCATCCTTCACATTTTTGGAATGAACGAAGACATCATCTTCCAATCCTTCCACACTTACATAAGCATTTCCACTTTGGTTGAAGTCAATAGTTCCGGTAAGCGTTCCTGCGATTTTCAGGTTCACGATATACTTTCCTTTTTCTACTTCTTTAATCTTTTCAGATCCCTGAAGTTTGTGCAGTGCCTGGATCACAAGTTCTCTTTGTCTTGGATTTTTGTAATCTATTCCGTCAGCGATCTGCTTATAATTATAAATTTTGGATGAATTTGCATTCATAAAACGGAGGATCATTCTTCCGATCTCCATCATTTTTAAATCATTTTTATGACTTATATATTTTCTTTTTTTTGGCATTTTAATTTTCTTTTAATTGTTTTGATCTTTCTCAACTAAGACCATTTTCTAAATCTTCCTTATTCGTCCTTTGTATAAGGTCATTCAATTTCATCATTAGAATCTTTCCGTAAATCATCAGAAATTATCTTTCAGTTTACTTACAACGGGAGCTTTAGTTTTGTATAAATTTAATACAATTCTGGAGAAGAAAAGAGAAAAACCTTCTATTAATATATTTCAAATATAAGAAAGGCTTTGGAGAAAAATAGAGTATAAATTTCTATCGGACACTGCAAATGTACGAATAAAAAATAAATAAGGCTTGCAAAGTGATTTACAAGCCTTATTTTATTTATTTAGCAAAATGCAATTTTGTCAACTCTGTTCTGGTGTCTTCCACCTTCGAAGTCTGTTGAAAGAAATTGATCTACAATTTCCAGCGCCAGTTCTTTAGCTATAAATCTTGCCGGCAGTGAAATCATATTGGCATCATTATGCTGTCTTGCCAGTGTTGCAATGTCCGGCATCCAGCACAAAGCACATCTTATTTTCTGGTGTTTGTTCGCAGTGATCTGAACTCCGTTTCCGCTTCCACAGATCAGGATTCCCAGCTCATTTTCTCCGTTTTCCACAGAGGTTGCGGCAGGGTGTACAAAGTCCGGATAATCCACACTGTTTGTGGAAAACGTTCCAAAATCCTGAACTTCAAACCTTTCTGAAAGATAGTTCTTAACAATCTCCTTATATTCATAGCCGGCATGGTCCGCTGCGATCGCAATTTTTCTTTTCATAATACTCTTATTAAGCTTTATTAGATTCTATTTCCTTACAAAGGTAAGAATAATAACAATTCGTGTTAGTAAACCCTGAGTTAATTGTGAAAAGGTATGTGAATAACTGTGGAAAACTTTTCTCAACTTTCTATTTTTAAAGATCAATTTATTTCGTAATAGAAATTCTTTCCGAAGATTTTTACCACAACTTTCCAGATGTTTTCTTCAGCTATCCCCAGATTTTTCCATAATAAAATAACTAATAATGGCTTCATTTCAAAGTTATCAACATTTGTTAATAAGTGTGTGAAATAGCGGGTTTACAGGAATTTATATTGTGAGTTAAATATGAATTGGATACAAGTTGAATGTTATCAATTATTATCATAAAACTTATCCCCGAAATTCACAACACTCAACAACAACTACATTATTCTTTTTTTTAAAAGAGAAAAAATTGTTGATTAATGGGTGATTGGGTTCGGGGAAAGTTTTTGAAAACTTTTATTTTAATCAAACTGTTGAAAAAGTTTAAAACCTTACATTTGTGAAACAAAAATTCAATGAGATTTATGAAATTGTTCTTGCGAGATTTTACCAAAAGCTAAAACGGATTTCTGCAGGACGGTCTCATAAGGCTTAGCAAAAAATAAATCTATTTATGAAAACAATCAATGATCTTAATTTTAAAGATAAGAAGGCTCTGGTAAGAGTGGACTTCAATGTTCCGCAGGATGATCAACTGAAAGTGACAGACAATACAAGAATTGTTGCTGTGAAACCTACAGTGGAGAAAATCCTTAATGATGGTGGTTCTGTCATCTTAATTACGCACCTTGGAAGACCTAAGGGAGAGGTTAAAGATGAATTTTCCCTTAAACATATTGTAGGCGAAGTTTCTTCTGTTTTAGGACAGGAAGTAAAGTTTGTGGATGAATGTATCGGAGAGAAAGCAGAGCAGGCAGCTGCCGATTTAAAACCGGGGGAAATCTTATTATTGGAAAATGTACGTTTTCATAATGAAGAAGAAAAAGGAGATGCTGCATTTGCAGAGAAACTTGCAAAGTTAGGAGATGCTTATGTAAATGACGCATTTGGTACGGCGCACAGAGCTCATGCTTCCACAGCAGTAATCGCTCAGTATTTCCCATCAACTAAATATTTCGGTTTGCTAATGGCTAAAGAGCTTCAGGCCATCGATAAAGTATTGAAAAGTGGGGAAAGACCTGTTACAGCTATTTTAGGAGGTTCTAAAGTTTCAACTAAAATTACCATTATAGAAAATATACTTCCTGCAGTAGACAACCTGATCATTGGTGGAGGTATGGCATTTACCTTTATTAAGGCACTTGGAGGAAAAATTGGTAATTCTCTTGTAGAAGAAGATAAGCTTCCTTTGGCACTTGAGATTTTAGGAAAAGCTAAAGAACATAAAGTAAAAGTATATCTTCCTTCTGATGCTATCATTGCTGAAAGCTTTAATAATGATGTGGAGAGAAAAGAAGCTGATATCTATGCAATCCCTGAAGGATGGATGGGACTTGATGCCGGCCACAAATCAAGAGATCAGTTTAATGATGTATTGTTGAATTCAAGAACTATTCTTTGGAACGGACCTATCGGGGTTTTTGAAATGTCAAATTTTGCTGGTGGTACAGTTGCTTTAGGAGAGAGTATTGCTGAAGCAACAAGACTTGGTGCTTTCTCTTTAGTTGGAGGAGGTGACAGTGTTGCTTTTGTTAAGCAATTCGGATATGCTGATCAGGTAAGTTATGTTTCTACCGGCGGTGGAGCAATGCTTGAAAGTCTTGAAGGACTTGAGTTACCAGGGGTAGCTGCCATCAATAATTAATAGAAAAGATAAGATATTGTAAGGTCTGCTAATATAATTAGCAGGCTTTTTTTATTTCTGAAATATATAGAAAATCCTTTATTGATCGGTATTTCCATTGTATTATAGATATAACTTATAGTTATATGTGATTAAGTTGAATTCTCTTTCAACTGCTTAAGCTTTTAAAGTATTTTTTCTTATCAGAATCTTCCTTTATATCTCCGTAATTTTAGTGTTTTTTTCTGTTCTTTAAACAGACTTTTTGGAGATCATAGGCTCATTTTTTTGCTTTGTAATTTTGAAATAGTAGAAAGGTTAATGAATTTTATTCATCAATTTTCTGGTAAATTTTACCTGGTTGAAGATCTCTATTTTAAAAGCAGTTTTGATCGTTTTTTATTTTGAGATTTATTTTTCCAGGTAGTTTTTTCATTGGTGTAGGTAACCTAATTACTGAACTTATAGATTTTATTTTTGAAATAGGGTAGATTTACTTTTTCTTTCTTGCTTAAAACAATCTGATAGTTATTTTAAAACAGTATTTTATATCTAACTTATTTCATATAAGTGTGAAGACTTTGTAATTTAGTGAATTTCAATAAATAAGCTTATTAATTTTGTTTTTTAAATGGTTTGATTTATCTTTGATTATTCCTTAAGTATTATAAAATGAACAAGTTACCAGCTTTTCGTATGATACATTATTGTAAGAAAAAATTAGGTAGTTTTTTGAAATACTTTTAGCATTGAATTTTTTTTAAGAATTAATTTCTGATAAAATTTTACAAACTCGCTTTATTGTTTTCTGATATTTTATATTTGTCATTATTCTTGATGAGTAGGGTAGGGCAGTTCTTATTTTCATTTCCTGCATCTTTTGAATCAATTTGAAAAAATGTCTTGTCTGACTGTTGGTTTTTATTTTGTCTGAGATACTGAAAAATTGACCTTCTATAATACCTTTAAAATCGATTTTCTGGTTTTTTCCGGGAATTTATATACTGATTTATTTTTAGTAGGAAATGCTATTGTTTTTGTGAAAATTTATTTTATAATTCTCTTTTTTATATTTTTTTTCTTTTGATGCTTTTTAAGAAGCTTGTATAATGTTCAGGTATAATTTTCAGCTTAAGAAAGATTATGCATTATCCTCTTTGAATATTTTAAAAATAGGGTAGGGGATAGGTCTGTTAATTTTAATAAAAAGATAATCAGATTAAAAATTGCATTTAAAGTTGGTAAAGAAATTATTGATTGAATAGATATAAAAAAATAAAACCCAGGAGAAAAAATCCTGAGTTTTTATTTTTCTAGCTAAATTTGCTAAAAATTGACCTTCATAAATAGGTCAAAAATCAATTTTCTATCTTTTTTTCGATAATGTATATCAAACTTGAAAATTCGTTCGAAAATAACGCCTTTACGTTGGAAATTGTTCCAAAGATCACTGCTTTTAGCCAAAATAGGGGTGATTTTTTGTATTTTTCGCTCAACATAGAGATATAATATGAATCAAGTACCAAAGGTTTAATCTTTCTCATTTTCCAGTCGGGATTTTTAGAAATCAAGTTTTCCATACCTTTTTTTGAAAAATGATAGATATGTCTTGGAACATCATAAGCGGCCCAATATTCTTTATAATGTTTCGCATCATAGGAAGTAGGGTTGGGAACTGCAATGACAAGAATTCCTTTTTCTTTTAATTTTTCATGAAAAGCAGTAAGCATTTCATCCTGATTCTCGATGTGTTCAAATACATGCCATAGTGTAATAGCATCTAAGGTGTTACCTTCAATTTTATGAATGTCATCTAAAATAGAAGCCTTGGTTATTTTTCCCTGTGCTGCTTTTCTGGCATCAGAATCCGGTTCAAATCCATAGGTTTCAAAATCATTTTCAATATACTTTACAAATTCTCCTGCACCGCATCCGTAGTCCAGAACTTTTGATCCTTTTTTTATTCTGTCTATCAGGATATTTTTTTTGTACTGAAGATTGAATGATTGAAGAAATTTATAAAGTTTTTCCTTCAAACTTCCGGAATCCTGATGGTGGGAAATATAATCTTCACTTTCATAATATCTGGAAATATTGGATGGAATAGGAGTGGTTTTAAAAACTCCTTTTGTTTCAGTCTCTTTAATCTCAAATATTTCCTGTGAAAGAAAATGATCTTTTATTTTCATTGTAAGTAAATATCTTTAGTATGATAAAAAAATTAAGATATTCAGAAGTGTTTTACGCTTATAAATACCTTAATTTTTGTTTTTTATTTTTTAATGTTTCACGTGAAACATTTTTATTAACGACCTAAATAAACCAATAAAACATTGATATCAGCAGGGGAAACCCCGCTAATTCTTCCAGCTTGTGCAATAGTCTTCGGACGTACATTAGACATCTTTTGTTTTGCTTCTGCAGATAGGCTGGAAAGCTTTGTATAATCGAAATCTTCAGGGATTTTAATGTTTTCCAGACGATTCAGCTTAGCAACGTTTTCTTTTTCTTTTTCAATATAACCTTTATATTTTATATTGATCTCCGCCTGCTCTCTTACTTCATCGTTATATTGGGTAGAAACTTCTTTAATAAAATCGATTTCATCCAGTTTTTTTAACGTCATATTAGGTCTGGTAAGGATTTGTGCTGCTCTGTACGCCTGATCAACAGGGCTGCTTTCGATAGATTCCAGGACAGGGTTAATAACACCTGGTTTTAAAGAAGTTTCCCGAAGAAACTCTTCAAGTGATTGACTTTCAGATACTTTAACTTCAATACGTCTCAATCTTTCTTCTTTTGCCAATCCTAGCTGATATGCTTTTTCTGTTAATCTGATATCGGCGTTATCCTGTCTTAAAAGAAGTCTGTATTCTGCACGTGAAGTAAACATTCTGTACGGTTCTTCAGTTCCCTTTGTGATTAAGTCATCAATCAATACTCCAATATAAGCTTCATCTCTGTTTAAAATAAAGTCTCCTTTTTCATGTACTTTATTATGTGCATTGATTCCGGCAATTAATCCCTGGCCAGCTGCTTCTTCATATCCGGTTGTTCCATTGATCTGTCCGGCGAAATATAAATTATCAATTAATTTAGTTTCCAGCGTATGTTTCAATTGGGTAGGAGGGAAGTAATCATATTCAATAGCGTAACCCGGACGGAAAATTTTTACATTTTCAAATCCTGGTATATGTTTCATCGCTTTGATCTGTACATCTTCCGGGAGAGAAGAACTGAATCCGTTGACATAGATTTCCACAGTTTTCCATCCTTCCGGTTCTACGAAAAGCTGGTGTCTGTTTCTTTCTGCGAAACGGTTAATTTTATCTTCAATGCTTGGACAGTATCTTGGGCCTAAACTTTGAATCGTTCCATTAAACATTGGACTTCTGTCAAAGCCTTCTCTTAAAATATCGTGTACCGTTTCATTAGTATATACAATATGACAGCTTAGTTGTTTGGTGAGTTTGGGTGTATCAAGATAGCTGAACTTTTGAGGATTTTCATCTCCTTTCTGTTCTTCCATTTTTGAATAATCTAAACTTCTTCCGTCTACTCTCGGTGGAGTACCGGTTTTCATTCTTCCTGCTTCGAAACCTAAAGTGACCAATTGTTCTGTAATTCCAAAAGCTCTCGGTTCACCCATTCTTCCTCCTCCTAATTGTTTATCTCCAACGTGGATTAATCCGTTAAGAAAAGTTCCGTTTGTAAGAACTACAGATTTTGCTTTAATCTCAATTCCTAAAGAAGTAACCACTCCGGCTACTTTATTATTTTCAACAATCAGTTGTTTCACCATATCCTGAAAGAAATCAAGATTTGGAGTGTTCTCTAATGCTAAACGCCATTCTTCGGCAAAAAGCATTCTGTCATTTTGGGTTCTCGGAGACCACATCGCAGGACCTTTTGAAAGATTAAGCATCTTGAATTGGATCGCAGATTTGTCTGCCACAATTCCGGAATATCCTCCCATTGCATCAATCTCTCTTACGATCTGTCCTTTTGCGATTCCGCCCATTGCCGGGTTGCAACTCATCTGTCCGATGGTCTGCATATTCATTGTAATAAGCAGTGTTTTTGAACCCAGGTTAGCTGCTGCTGCTGCTGCCTCACAACCTGCGTGTCCTGCACCTACTACTATTACATCATATATTTCTGAAATCATTTTTATCTCGCTTGTTTTAAGCTTTAAACCTTATCTTTATAACCAATGTTTCACGTGAAACATTTTTGGAGAATGCACTCTAGGTAAACTCATATTGTTGCTAGGATAGAGTACTTTAGATATGGGACTTTAAGTGATTCTTCAATTTTAAAACTCTAAATCCCTGTATTTATCCAGGTACAGATCTTCCATTCTCCGCATCTCTTTTTCTTCCTCTTCCGTCTTGTCTTTATAGCCTGCAAGATGTAAAATACCATGGGCTAAAACCCTTCTTAATTCTTCTTCATAATCTCGGGAAAGGGTAGAGGCGTTATCAGAAATGCGCTGCAAAGATACGAAAATCTCAGCGCTTATTGTCTTACCTTTTACATAATCAAAAGTGATGATATCTGTATAATAATCATGCTGCAAATAATCCTGATTAATCTTAAGAAGATATTCGTCATCACAGAAAATGTAATTGATTTCTCCTAATTTTTTTCCTTCTGAAAGAATAAGATCTTCCAGCCATTTTTTGTAATCTGTACTTACCGACTCTGGTAAGTTTTCGTAAAAGAACTGTATCATTTTTTTAAAACCAGTGTCCTAAAATAACACTGAATATACCTTTTTGGTTATTTTTTAGGGAGTGGCTGAAGTTTACTTTTATCTGCCCGAAAGGAGATTTGTAACCAGCTGTAATTCCCAGTGAGCTATAATTTACTTTAACTGCATCTTCAAACTTGATATCGTTTGATAAGTTGGCAAAGGTAAAGTTTCCGCTGATAAAATAGTTTTTATTAAACTTAAACTGGATATCATTTGATGCCAGTATTACATTGTTTGTATACAACTGGGCGAAATAAAATCCACCAAAGCTTTTAAAATTGATGAGATTCTGCTCAAAAATTCCGCCTAATCTGTATTGGTAATAGCCTGGAAGGTTTTCACCGATAGTAACTCCTCCAAACAGATTGAGACGATAGCTGAATTGTTTGCTAAGCGGAATATTAAGCTTAAGGTCCGCTTTGATCTGAATAATTCTTTTATCAACTTCAGACTTTAAAAGATCTACAACCTTTCCTTCTGCTGCAAAATAAACCCCTTTTGTAGGGAATTCCTTATCATCCTGAGTGTCGGTCTTAATAAAAACATAAGGATTCAGAAAACGGCTGTATCGCCTGTTATCTCCATTGCTGTTTTCTGCTTTAAAATAATCGTGGCTAATACCGCCGCCAATGGCAAATTTATCCTTCCACGTAGACTGTATATAAGCTTCATTTCTGATCCATTCCCAGCGGTCTACTACATAATTATCTACATTCTTTATATCAAAGCTCATTCCTGACGAATAGAGACCAACTCCCGGAATGTATCCGTTATCTACAAAATAATTAAGGTAATATCTGAGACGGTCTCCTACAACAAGATCCACCGAAAGGTTTGAATTTTTGAATAAAAGTCTTTTGGCAGAATAATTCAAAAGAAGTCCTGTTTTAAAAACTTCGTCATAATGTAATCCGAATTTTAAAAAATGACGGGCATCATCTTCAGTCACGTAAAGCTTCAGATAGTTGGCGTCATTCTCCTGAACGATATCATAATTGATAAATTTGTAGTTGTTGGTAGCAACAAGTTTATCTATCATTTTATTAATGCTTCCATAGGTCTGCAAAGAGGGAAGGCGTAATCCCATTTTTCCCAGCGTGTAGTTTTTACCATAAATTTTGCTTCCTTCAATGGAAATACTGTCTATTTTATAAACATTGGAATATATAGGGTTCACCTGTTGTCTGAGACGGTCAAATGATCTCTTTGGCAGTTGGTCTAATACCTGGGAATATTTCATACCTTCCACATATCCGCTGTCGAGAATTTTCTTTTTATCATCGTAGCTTGTAGCGGACATTCCTTTCAGATTTGGTTTAATATTGATATCTGTGTATCTGTATTGTCTTCGGGTATCTCTTTTGATGCCGAAATCTATGACCTGGTTCAGAATGGCTATAATATTGTTTAAATCCTCTCTTTTCGAAAGATCCTGGTTAAGGTCCACACCAATGACGATGTCAATTCCTTTGTCCTTTAAAGGCTTTGAGGGATAGTTTACCGTCATTGCTCCGTCAATATAAATACTGTCACCAATTTTTACAGGATCCATTAAAGAGGGAAACGCAGAACTTGCCATAATAGACTGTACGAGGTCTCCTTTTTCAAAAATCTGCATATTGCCACTTTCAAGATTGGTAGCAACGCAAAGGAATGGAATAGGCATTTTGGAAAAGTCTTCAATATTGGAAACGTTTTTGAAAAGTTCTTTCAGAAGATAAACATTTCTCTGGCCGGTACTGATGGATGAGGGAAGTGTGATTTTGCCGTTTTTAAGCGGAATGGATAAAAGATATTTATCTACGGATTTGTTGAAAAAGCTGGCTTCCTGCCGCGACTTTGGATCCATAATCAGAGAATAGAAATCAGTATCCATGACTATTTTTTCTATTTCTTTTCCGGAATAGCCGGCGGCATACAATCCGCCTACAATGGCTCCCATACTGGTTCCGGAAATGTAATCCACTTTCACTCCCAATGAATCCAGCACTTTAAGAACTCCAACATGTGAAAATCCTTTGGCTCCGCCACCGGCCAGCGACAGGCCTATTTTTGGATTCTTCGGAATTACCAGATTTTTTTTTACCTGAGAATGGATCAATAACAGTGGGAATATGAAAAGCAGAATCAGGAGTTTTCTCATAGTTAATCTTTTATATAAATCCGTTTCACCCGAGGTGAAATGGAGGTTAATACTTCATAGGTTATCGTTTTGCAGTAGCCTGCGAATTCTTTTAAACTTGGTTGGGCATTAAAAACAGTTACTGTATCACCTTCCTTTACATTCGGAATATGGTCAACATTGATCATCATCATATCCATACAGATATTTCCAACGATGGGTGCCAGTGTTTTATTAATTCCGACATTTCCTACCTGATTTCCGATCAGTCTAGGAATTCCGTCCGCATATCCCACAGGAATTGTTGCAATTCTTGTAGGATGATCTGCTTTATATCTTCTGCTGTATCCTACCGATTCCCCGTTTTCAACGGTTGATATCTGTGAAATTACGGTTTTAAAACTTACAACAGATTGTAATTGTTTCTGAATTTCAGCATCTGCTGATTCTCCCAGCATACCAATACCGATTCTCACCATATCATGTTGATGATCTTTATAGCTGGTAATTCCTGCCGAATTCAGAATATGGCGTATAGGAGTGTAACCCAGTTTTTCAATAAGGTAACTTGAATTTTTATCAAAAACCTCCAGTTGTTTCAAAGTAAATTCTTTTTCTTCAGGCATATCAGAAGAAGATAGATGGCTGAACATACTTTGGACCTTTACATTTTTGTGGCTTAAAGTTTCGCTTAAATGATCCAGCTCAAAATCTTTAAAACCAAGACGGTGCATTCCTGTTTCCAGTTTGATATGGATTGGATATTTCTTATCATATCCGGACTTCTGAACCGCTTCATAGAATAATTCCAGAACTCTGAAACTGTAAATTTCCGGCTCCAGGTTATATTCTATAATTGTTTGATAACTGTGCTGTTCAGGATTCATCACAATAATAGGAGTAGTAATCCCTTTTTTACGAAGCTCTACACCTTCATCAGCATAGGCAACTCCAAGGTAATCTATATGATGGTGCTGAAGGAACTCTGATACTTCAAAACTTCCTAAACCGTAGGCATTGGCTTTTACCATAGCCATCATTTTAGTTCCCGGCTTCAGCAGTGATTTGTGATAGTTGATATTATGAAGAATCGCATTAAGGTTTACTTCAAGTACTGTATCATGTTTTCTGAGTTCAAGAATATCTTTCAGTTTTTCAATCTCAAATTTCCTTGCTCCTTTGAGTAAGATGATCTGATTTTCTATGTCACTAAGATGTTTACTTTCAATCAGCTCTTTAGTATCAATAAAAGTATAGGTTTTAGCTTTAAATAATTCACTGAAGTTTGAAATTTCATCACCGATCAGAAATACAGAATCAAAATTCTGTTCATTCACCAATTCTGAAACTTCTTCGTATAATTCTTTGGCATTGGAATTCACTCCAACGATATCTGTTAAGACCAGTGATTTTTTGGATTTGTTGTATTCATTTAAAAACTGAAGGGCAGTCTTCAAAGAATCGAGGTCGAGATTAAAAGAATCATTGATGATAATATTGCCTTTAATTCCTTCAATGGCTTCAAGCCTCATTTCAACGGCTTTTAAAAGGTTGATTTTTTCAACGATCTTTTTATTTTCGATATTCAGTTCCTTAAGCACAGAGATAAGCGCCATAGCATTGGTTAATGTCGCTTCGTCTCTCTGATGCACCGGAAAACTGATTTCTTCACCCAAATATTCAACAATAATATTTTCATCTTTAGAAATATTGTTTTTGATGAAAACCTGATTATCTTTTTTAAAACCGTAAGCAATTAATTTTTTATCAGAATAGGCTTTTTTAATTTTTTGATCAACCAGAGCATTGTCTCCATTATAAATGATGACCTCAGAATTTTTGAAAAGAATAATTTTTTCATCAATCAATTCTTCCTCGGAAGAAAAGTTGGCAGCATGTGCGGTTCCGATATGAGTTAACAATCCGATCTGAGGATGGAAAATATTTTCAAGTTTTTCCATTTCATCCGGTTTTGAAATTCCCACTTCAAAAATTCCCAGTTGATGAGAATTGTTGATTTGAAGAAGAGACAGCGGAAGGCCGATCTGGGAATTAAAACTCTTAGGGCTTTTCACTGTAGGAAATTCATTCCACAGACATTGATAGAGCCATTCTTTTAATATAGTTTTACCATTACTTCCCGTAATCCCGATGGATTGTAAATGAGAATGTTCAAAATGATACTTTGCTAACTTTTGAAGAAACTCTACAGAATTTTCAACAATGATCCAGGTTATATTTTCAAACGCCGGATAATGATGTTCAGAAATAATGACATTGATTCCCTTGTCCATTGCAGACTCAATAAATTTTTCACCGGAATTTTTGTGAGTATTGATCGCAATGAAAGCTGTATTCTTGATAGAATAAATAATCCTGCTGTCGTATGCTATATTTTTGATCAATAAACTTCCGTCACCAATGAACTGTGAATTGGTGATCTCTGCAATGTGTTGTACTGTATAATTCATTGGTACCCTTTCTGCTTTTTTTAGCGAAACGGCAAAAAGGTAAAATAGTAAAAGGGCTAAGATTTATGACATCATCCGGTTTTTCCTTTTTAAATATTTTACAGTGTAGCTTTTTCGCTTTTCATTTTATATTAGTGAATATATTTTACGGTTTATAGCAAACAGTTTTACAATTTAGTGATTTCGTCGTCTGCTTTATCCGATTATTTTCTTTTTGAAAGTACTTCGTCAATAAAAACACGGCGGCTTACTGCTTCATAACTTTCTGTTTCTCCCAGTTCCACCAGATTATCTCCCTGTGAAGTTCTCATCGAGTAGTTGGCAAGATTACCGGTTCTCTTACAAATAGCATGCACTTTTGTAACATACTCTGCAGTTGCCATCAAATTGGGCATTGGCCCGAACGGACGGCCTAAAAAGTCCATATCCAATCCTGCAATAACGACTCTGATCCCGCTATTGGCGAGCTGGTTGGCAACATCAACAATGCTTTCATCAAAAAACTGAGCTTCATCAATGGCTACTACATCACAATTGGAAGCCAGCAGAAGAATTTCATTAGGGTTTTCTACTGCTGTACTGCGGATTTTATTCTGATTATGGGAAACTACATCCTCTTCAGAATACCGTACATCCATTTTTGGTTTAAAAATTTCCACATTCTGTCCTGCCATTTCCGCTCTTCGCAATCTGCGGATAAGTTCCTCGGTTTTACCGGAAAACATAGAGCCACAAATTACTTCCATCCAACCACTTTGTTTGGAATGATTAATTGTATTTTCTAAAAACATTTGTTAAATTAGCCGTATATTTTTAACATCAAAAGTAAGCAATTTTAATAAGAATCTTATTATGCAGAATATCCAAGATTTAAAGGAAAAGATTTTTTTTGAATCCATGAATATCATTGATAATCTGGACAAAATAAGTAATATAGACGAATTACTTTCCAAGCAAGATCTTGTGGATGAGCTTGCTAACAGGATTTCTTTTTTGAAACTGCTGGAAAAAAATATCGAATACTTCGTAGCAGACAATCCGGCACAGAATCCGGACCATCAGTATGCCTCTTTTGATTCCGGAGAAACAGAGCATCATGATACCGGAAATGAAGTGACGGAAGAAGAGGCTATTTTCAATAATGAACTGAACGAAATTGATGAAAATGAAGTTTTTTCAGATCAATCTGAAGAAGAAGCTGTTTTCAATAATCAGCTGAATGAAATTGTTGAAAACGAGTTCCATGAAAATATCGTAAGCTTTGTAGAAGAAAATAAGACTGAAAACGCACCTGAAAATAAGGAACAGGATTTTGGAAATGAAACGCTGGAAGAAGAAGCAGTTTTTAATAATCAGCTGAATGAAATTGATGAAAATGAAATTTCAGAAGAACAAAGAGCTGTTCTGAGTTTTGTGGATGAGGATAAAATCCTTGCAGATTCTACACCGGATTCGGATGAAGATCTTAACGAAGATCTGTTTTATAATGAAGTAACAGCAGAAGAAGCGGTTTTTAATAATCAGCTGCATGAAATAGAAGAACAGGAATCACTAATTTCCGGAGAGGAATCGAAGAAAGAACCTGAGTATGCGGTAGCAGATGATGTGAAATCTTCCGTTACAGAAACCATTCCAAGCATTTTTGATACAGAGACGCTGGATGATGAAATACTGATTGAAGAAAACGAAGAACAATTTGTGGCTTCAAACATTTCCATAGAACAGGGAGAAATGGCTACAGAGACTTCCAATGTAGAAAATATTCTGAGTGAGATCAAAAATGACCATTCTGAAGAACCTGTAAAAGAAGAAAGCATTCTTGCTGAAGTCTATGATCGCAGAAAGATTGTCGAAATCGACAAGCCTGTTCCCGAAGAAACAGATAAACATCGTTCCGATGAAAGCTTCGAAAATTTAGAAGAATACCATCGGGAGAAAAAAATAAAATTAGCCAATATCAAAGGAATGAAGGCTGTTCAGTCACTTTTTGATGACGACCACCTGGAACTTCCCAAAGAAGAGAAAACAGCTCCGGCTGTAAAAGAAGATACAGGAAGTATTCTGAAATCCAATATTCCAACCCAATTCATGGAAGCAGATAAGCTGAAGCCTGAATTTAAGCTGGATCTGAATGACAGACTTGCCTTCACGAAGATGCTTTTTGAAGGTAGCCAGGCAGATCTGAATGATACCGTTTATCAGCTGAACCAATTTAGAACACTGGAAGAAGCCAAAGAATACCTGAGTGATCTGTACTATGACAGAAAATGGAATAAGGTGGATGAATATGCACAGAGACTTTGGATATTGGTGGAAAATAAATTCTTATAATTTTGAGCGGAATCCTATATTTTGTTCCCACACCTGTCGGGAACCTGGAAGATATGACATTCAGGGCAGTAAATGTTCTGAAAGAAGTAGATTATATTTTATGTGAAGACACCAGAACTTCAGGAATACTTTTAAAACATTTTGAGATTTCCAAGCCCTTAAAGTCTTATCATTTACACAATGAGCATCAGGCAACGGAGAAAGTGATTACAGACCTTAAAAACGGGCAGAATATTGCTATTATTACCGATGCAGGAACTCCCGGTATTTCAGATCCCGGATATTTACTGGCTAAAGCAGGAGCAGATAACAATATTGATATGATCTGCCTTCCCGGAGCTACGGCGCTCATTCCGGCACTTGTTGTTTCGGGTCTTCCTAATAACGAATTTCTGTTCGCAGGGTTTCTGCCGCAGAAAAAAGGAAGACAAACCAAGCTGAAGCAGCTTGCTGAAGAAAAAAAGACCATCGTTTTGTACGAAAGCCCTCATAAGATTAATACCACTCTGGAACAGATCAAAGAATTCTTCGGAGAAGAAACCAAAGTAAGCTTAAGCCGTGAGATTTCTAAAAAATTTGAAGAAACTAAAAGAGGAACAATCAATGAATTAATTGAGTTCTCCAAGAGTAAAACTTTAAAAGGAGAGATCGTCCTTATTGTCAATAATTCTATTTAATTTTCTTTGAAAAAATTAGTTTTTGTATTGTGTTCTGTAGTCTGTACAGCACAAACTAACCAATATATGAAGGTGATCCTGTCAAAAAAGACGGGGAAAGAAATCAGTTCTTATTCTGAGGGATATGGAACATTCTACGATACTGATTATAAGAAACAGGGAATTGTGGATTCTTTAGGCACTATTACATTTGAATCACCTTACAAAGGAAGTATTCTGCATGTTTTCAAAAACCGGTTTATTCTCTATTCTGAGGAAGGAAATGGCAGAAAATCAGCTGTTATTGATGAAAAGGGAAAAGAACTTATTCCTCTGAACGATCAGGAATTTAATACACCGTGGTGGAGTGAAGAATGCATTATTTTATCAAAACAGAATTCAGAAGCCGTTTATGATTTTAACGGAAAGGAAATCATTCCTTACTCGGAAAAGATCCGTTTTTCAGGGAAGAACAGGCTTTTTGTTTTAAAAGACAAAAAATGGTTTCTGTATGACTTTAACGGAAAGCAGCTCAACAATCGCGAATTTAAAGAAGACTATAGCTTTGAAGAGGACAGGGCACTTATCATTAATGAAAATGGAGAAAGTGAAATCATTGGTAATAACGGGCAAACGCTGCACAAATTTTCTAAACAGGTTGTCAACATCAATGCTTATCCTTATCTGATTACTAAAAATAAAAGTACAGGAAAGTATGGCTTGATTGATGCGGAAGACAATACGATTGCCGAAGAAATTTTTAACGATATCACTCCGGAATATTTTGGCAAAAAAGAATATATCTATCTTACGAAAAACGGAAAGACAACAGTTTTCAGTAAGAAAGACGGAAAGCTGTACGCACAGACTTTTAAATACGTAAATCCTTTATTAGGTAATTTATTCAGTGTTTATAATGATAAAGCAAAAAAATCCGGCATTATAGACCTGCAGGGTAACATCATTTTTCCGCAGGAATACGATTTTATCAAAAGTTTTACTGTTTCAGGAAAAGATTTTATTTACCTTAAAAAAGGAAATGAAGAACAATTCTTAGATAAAGATCTTAAAAATATTGTAGGAGACGGAGTTCAGATTTTCGGGTTTTATCCCGACAATCTTATCATTGGAAAGCAGGACCGCTATTATAGATTTTCTGTAAAAGATCATTCTATATCTGAGTTGAAAAATATCAGCGAGATTAAAAATGAAGATGTTGACTATTTTAATCCTCTCAATCAGTATTCAAAACCTTTGGTCTGCAGAAATACAGACAACTTTTATGGAATCCTGGATGGGAAGGGAACAGAAATTGTACCGTTTGTATACGAAGATATTATCACATTCGGAAATGCTGAAAACGAGATTGTCGTGAAAAAAGAAGGAAAATTTGGGGTTTCCAATTTTCAGAATGAGCCTTTGAAAGACATTATTTATGATAAATACTTTTGGCAGAAAGAGGTATTAAGACTGGATAAGAGTAAAAAAACAGACTTTATTTATTTCACCAGATTTAAAAATAATTCCGTTCAACTTTAATGAAAATTCTGATATTCATCAAAAAAAAGCTAGTATTTTGACAATTTAAATGGGTTGAATAACATTTTATAATATCTTTGCAAACCGTTTAATTCCAGAAAGGAATTGTAGAAACATGAAGAGGCAGCTGTCACTAGCTGAACGAGTTATAAAAAATAATTGTCAATAGATATGAAAATATTAGAAGGAAAAGTAGCACTAATTACCGGAGCTACAAGAGGAATCGGTAAGGGAATTGCTGAAATGTTTGCTCAGCAGGGAGCAAAGGTAGCATTTACCTACGCTGGCTCTGTAGACAAAGCAAAAGAATTAGAAGCAGCTTTAAGTTCTGTAACCCAAATTAAAGGATATCAGTCTGACGCATCAGATTATGATGCTGCTCAGAAATTGGTGGAGGAAGTAATGGCAGAGTTCGGGCAGATTGATATTTTGGTAAACAATGCAGGGATTACAAAAGATAACCTGTTATTGAGAATGTCCAAAGAAGATTGGGATCAAGTAATCAAAGTAAACTTAGATTCAGTTTTCAACCTTACAAAGGCAGTAATTAAGCCGATGATGAAGGCAAGATCAGGATCTATCATCAATATGACTTCTGTAGTAGGTGTGAAAGGAAATGCCGGACAAGCCAACTATGCAGCTTCTAAAGCCGGAGTTATTGGGTTTACAAAATCTGTGGCATTGGAATTAGGATCAAGAAATATCAGATGTAATGCTATTGCTCCCGGATTTATTGAAACGGAAATGACTGCTGTTCTGGATGAAAAAACCGTTCAGGGATGGAGAGAAGAAATTCCAATGAAGAGAGGAGGACAGCCAGCGGATATCGCCAATGCATGTGTATTCTTAGGCAGCGAAATGTCTGCATACATTACCGGACAGACGTTAAACGTTGACGGTGGAATGTTAACATAAAAAATGAAAAAAGTACAGAATATAGTTTTATTCTTGTCCGTTTTACTATTCATCGGTCTGACATACATTAGTTTCTTTAATGTATATCAGACCGATGATTATTTTTGGTCCTATACAACCAGAAAAGTGGGACTACTGGAAAGTTTTAAAGAAACTTATACAACATGGGGAGGAAGATATTTTGGGTATTCTATCAATATGTTTAATCCCGTCTTTTATGACAGTAACAATATTGTTCCGAAAATCTATCCCGTCTTTTTAATGTTTTCCTTTATTGGAATTTCCGCATTAAACCTGAAAGAATATTTCCACTATTCTCTGAAAGAATCTCTCAAAAAAGGCTTCCTTTTGTTTTTCTTTTATACCATACTTCTGGTAAGCCTGCCTGAGCATTACTTCTGGATCACGGGTTCAAATATCTATTTCGTTCCTGTAATTTTAGCAGGTATTTTACTCTATTTTATTAAAAAAAATAAAGATACTGGAGAGAATATCTGGTTTTATCTTTCCATACTGCTTGTCGTAATGCTGATGGGTTCTAATGAAATTCTGGCATTGATTGTATGGGGAATTCTGTTGGTATCTTATTATCAGAAACGTAATAAAAAGAACTTGTTTTTGGCACTCCTGGGAACCGTTTTCCTGCTGGTATGTTTTCTTGCACCAGGAAATTTCAACAGAATGGGAGAGGTAGAAAGAGGTGTTGTAAAATGGTTGAAAAGGATTGCTCTTTTTGGTGCTGATACAGCATATGTAGGGCTTAAGGTTATCGCAGTACTTCCATTGTTTATTAAGGTTTTTGAAGAAGAACTCAGGAAAATCGCTACTCAGATACTGTTGAAAAAAGCTGTTTTATTCTGGTTGGTTTCATTGATACCTTTGTTATTTACAGGGTATATTCTGACCGCCATTGCAAGGCAGTTTGAAAGTATCATCTTCTATTTTTTAATTAGTTTTTCACTAATCGTCTTTTTCAAATTTGAGAAAATTAAAAATTTTTGGTGGGTTTCTCTTTTCATTGTTTTTCTACCTGAATTGAAAATTTTCCCCGAAAAGTATTCTTATTTTAACATTGATTTTAATGGTGGAAATATAGTTATGGAGCTTTTGACTACAAATCTTAAGGAATATGAAAGAGAGATGAATCAGAGAGTTGATATAATTAAAAACTCGTCTCAGGATTCTGTTGTGGTAGATAAAATAAAAGAAGTTCCCAGAATTTTATATATGGATGAAATGGCTTCTGTAAAAGAGGAAAAAACCTATGTAAATGATCATCTTGAAAAATATTTCAATAAAAAATACATCAGAACAAAAGAATAAAGGCTTTAGATAAATATTCTAAAGCCTTTTATTTTTAGTCTTTAAAAACCTGATTTTCCTGCTCCTGGACTCTTATAAAAGTAGTTCTCTTGGAAAGTTCTTTAAGCTTTGAAGCACCTACATAAGTACAGGTAGATCGTACACCTCCTAAAATATCCTTTACGGTTTCTGAAACAGGACCCTTATAGGCCACCTTTACTGTTTTTCCTTCAGAAGCACGATATTCTGCCACACCTCCGGAATGCTTATCCATGGCTGTTTTAGAACTCATTCCATAGAAAAGGCGATATTTTTTACCGTTTTCTTCAATCATTTCGCCACCACTTTCATCATGTCCGGCAAACATTCCGCCCAGCATTACGAAATCTGCACCGCCACCGAAAGCTTTTGCTACATCACCGGGAACTTTGCATCCGCCGTCAGCAATGATATGCCCTCCCAAACCGTGAGCAGCATCTGCACATTCAATAATCGCAGAAAGTTGAGGATATCCCACTCCTGTTTTTACTCTGGTCGTACACACAGACCCAGGTCCAATACCTACTTTAATAATATCTGCACCTACCAGAAGAAGTTCTTCTACCATTTCTCCGGTAACCACATTTCCTGCTATAATAATCTTATCCGGGAAATTGGCTCTTGCCTTCTTCACAAATTCAACGAAATGCTCAGAATAACCATTGGCTACATCTATGCAAAGAAACTCAATTTTTGGGTGCTTATTGAGAATCTGTTTTATTTTCTCTTCATCAGCTTTTCCGGTTCCGGTACTCAGTGCAATATACTGATGAATACTTTCAGGCTGGCTGTTGAGAAACTTGCTCCATTCCTCAGGAGTATAATGCTTATGAACCGCGGTAATAATTTTCTCCTTGGCCAGTTCTACTGCCATTTCAAAAGTTCCTACCGTATCCATATTGGCAGCAATTACAGGGACTCCTGTCCATCTTTTTCTGGTATGTTTAAAGGTAAATTCTCTCTGTAAATCAACTTCCGAGCGGGATTTTAAAGTAGAACGCTTAGGGCGGAACATTACATCCTTGAACCCGAGTTTTATGTCATATTCTATACGCATTTTGTAATTATTTGTCAGAATAAAGGTAGTGAATAATATGAAATAGTGTATTTTTGAAACAATGGATTTTCCTGTAACATTTCATATTTTCGGCAAAACAATCCTTGCGCATCCGCTTTTTGAGGCTGCCGGAATGTTTCTGGGCATGAGATATTATTTTTATCTGAAACGTAAGTCTAAAGAAAAACTTTCCTTCAATACTTCTGCGGCAGTTTTAATTGGTGCTACTGCCGGAGCTTTGATCGGTTCCAAGCTGATCGGTAATCTTGAAAATCCTTATGCATTGTTTGAAAATTTTTCTGTCAGAAAGGTCTGGTCAAACAATACTATTGTAGGCGGACTGGCTTTTGGTTTATTGGGAGTAGAGCTGGCAAAAAAGATTGTACATCATAAAGAAAGTACGGGAGATCTTATTGTTTTTCCCCTGATATTGGCCATGATTATAGGCAGAATAGGATGTTTTCTTACAGGTATTGGTGAAGAAACATATGGTATTCCTACTGATTCTGTTTTTGGGATGCATTTGGGGGATCAATATCTCAGACATCCTGTTGCCTTGTATGAAATAGCCTTTTTACTTTTTCTGTGGATTGGATTAAAGTATATTCAGAATCGTAAGAAGTACACCTCAGGTTTTATTTTTCAGCTGTTTATGCTCAGCTACTTTTCGTTCCGATTCTTTTTGGATTTTATTAAACCAAGAATAGAAATCATTGGAAATATAGGTACAATTCAAATGGTATGTATCTGTGTAATTATTTACTACATTTATAAAATCAAAAATACCGGATCTTTATATTTAAAATATTCAAGATGAAAACATTAACTATTTTAGAAGGCAATCTCAATCTGGCTGGAGTAGTGGTAATGATTATTGGTGCAATTATTTTGGCTGCACTGGTTTTTTCCCTCATCGTCGCTTTTATTACAAAACTTATTTATGAAAGGAAAGGAGACCAAAAATTCACCAGAAAACAATTTATCCAGACCATGCTGATATCTCTTCTGATCTGTGGATTAATCAGCGGTTATATTTGCGGAGGACTTTAAAAAATTTGCTATGCCAGTAAGAAATTATACGTATTACGATTATACCATCAGTCTTTGCCCGGAATGTCTTAAAAGGGTAGGTGCCAAAATCATTATTGAAGATGAAGCTGTTTTTATGACCAAAAGATGTCCGGATCATGGATTTTTTAAAACAAAAATAGCTTCTGATGTACAGTATTATAAAAATATAAGAAACTATAATAAAGCCTCTGAAATGCCCTTCCATTTCGGAACCGATGTGGAATATGGCTGTCCCTATGATTGTGGACTATGTGTAGATCATGAACAGCATAGCTGTCTTTCTATCGTAGAAGTTACAGACCGTTGTAATCTTACCTGTCCAACCTGCTATGCAATGTCCTCACCCCACTATGGAAGTCACAGAAGCCTGGAAGAAATTGAGGCTATGTTTGATGTTATTGTAAAAAATGAAGGGGAACCGGACGTGGTGCAGATCAGTGGAGGAGAACCTACAATCCATCCGGAATTTTTCAAAATTATGGATATTGCCAAATCAAAACCGATCAAACATCTGATGCTGAACACCAACGGAATCAGAATAGCCAATGATCCGGGATTTGCTGAACAGCTGGCGACCTATGCTCCCGAGTTTGAAATTTACCTTCAGTTTGATTCATTTAGACCTGAAGTCCTGGAAGATTTCAGAGGGAAGGATCTTACCGCGGTCAGAATGAAAGCACTGGAAAAACTCAATGAGCTTAACCTTTCTACGACACTGGTTATTGTTCTTCAAAAAGATAAAAATATTGATGAAATAGGAAAAATTATAGAATTTGCCCTGAAACAGAAATGTGTAAGAGGAATTACCTTCCAGCCGGTTGAAATTGCCGGAAGAAACCGGGAAGATTCTGCTCATGAAAAAATTACCTTAACTGAAGTAAGACAGGAAATTATCAATCAGTTTCCGTTATTACATTCTGATGATATTATTCCCGTTCCATGTAATCCGGACGCGCTGGCTATGGGATATATCCTGAAACTTCAGGGCGAAACAATTCCTTTAACCCGATATATCAATCCTGCAGATCTTCTGAATAATGAATCAAGGAATACCATTGTTTATGAACAGGATAAAGGATTGCATATGCAGCTGCTGGATATTTTCAGCACCGGAATTTCCGTAGATAAAGTTCAGCCTAAAGTCAATCAGTTACTGTGCTGCCTGCCGGAGGTTTGTGCTCCGGATCTTGACTATGATAACCTTTTCAGAATAATTATCATGAACTTTATGGATGCTCATGATTTTGATGTAAGAGCGGTGAAGAAGTCATGCGTACATATTGTCAATAAAGACCTGAAGTTAATCCCTTTTGAAACGATGAACCTTTTCTACAGAGATGAAAAAAAGGCTTATCTGGAAGAACTCAGAAAAGAAGATAGAGTATTATTTTAACAATATAAAAGCAAAGCGTGAAATCTGATTTCACGCTTTTATTATTTCCTTGTTATTTTACTTCTTTTACATCTTCAAAAGTCATCACTTCTTCCAATGTTTTCATGTATTCATACGCAGTAAGATCAAACTTTACCGGAACAATAGAAATATATCCGTTAGCCAATGCCGTTTCATCGGCATCTTCAGAATCGTCCATATTGTTGAAATAACCTGTTAACCAGTAATATTTTTTACCGTGTGGATTGATTCTTTCATCAAAGCTTTCTTCCCATTTGGCATGAGCCTGCTTACAGACTTTTACACCTTTTATTTCTTCCGCCGGGAGTTTTGGAATATTCACGTTCAATACAATTCCTTTTGGCATTGGATTTTCCAATGTTCTTCTTACGATATTCTGAATAAATTCTTTAGCCTGGGTAAAATCTGCTTCCCAGCTGAAATCCAGCAGTGAGAATCCAATAGCAGGAATTCCTTCCACACCAGCTTCTACCGCAGCAGACATTGTACCCGAATAAATTACATTGATAGAAGAATTTGCCCCGTGATTGATCCCTGAAACCACAATATCCGGTCGTCTTTTCAGAATTTTATCAAGAGCCATTTTTACACAGTCTACAGGAGTTCCGCTGCAGGAAAAATCAGTCTGCGGGCCGTCCAGGGTAACTTCTTCGTAACTTAGGGTAGAGTTGATGGTAATAGCGTGGCCTTTTCCACTTTGGGGAGAGTTGGGGGCTACAACCACTACTTCTCCGATTTCATTCATAAAACTGACAAGATTTCTGATACCAGGAGCTGTAATTCCGTCATCATTAGTCACCAGAATAAGTGGTCTTTCCATAAATTATCTTTAATTTTTTATTTAAATAGAGTGAGTTTGTTCATTTTCAGAATTGAACAAATAGATTTTCAACACATCAAATGTAGGTAAAAATCAGACGCCATAAAATACCAGATTGGGATTGGCTGTTGTGAAAATAGAAATAAAATCCTTCTGCTTTTGCTTCAGAGAGTGAAGATCAAAGCACCAATAAAGAAAAATACCAGATGCAGAATATCTGACTAAAATGAAGGAAGTTTACTATGAATTTTATTTTATCAAACTCAGAATTTTACAGGTGCTTCCCATGAAAATCTGTTGTTATCCTGTGAAGAACACCTGTAAAGCCTGATAGTTTTAATGTTAAGTGGTTGTACAAAATAATAAACTAGTCGAGAGGTTTTCTACCGGAAATGATATTATAAAGAATAACAATAATAGCAATAACCAGTAAAACGTGAATTAAATAACCTGTGCTCATTCCGGGAACGACTCCTAGCATTCCCAATAGCCAAACAACGATGCAGATGACTGCTACTAACCATAATAAACTTTTCATGACTTAATATTTTGAATTTGTATGATTAATTCTCTGCATATTTTATGCCTTTATGATATGAAATTGATTTTTGTGGTATGTGTTCTTTAGTTTTTAACTAAAAAAACAAAGCTTCACATATGCCTGAGAAAAGGCTGATCTGTATCATTTTGTAATCAAACAGCCTGATAATAGGAAATGGCTGACACTGTCCTGATTATTTGTCAATCTCTTTAAATAAAAATCGTCAAAACTGTCGATATTTGTAAATAAGGTATTAAATTTGATCATTTGTAACAGTACCAAACTTACTGCTACTAATTATTATACTTATTTTAAAAAAATTAATAAATAAAGACAGTTTATGTGGAAAAATTTCAAACTGAATAAATTTTTACTCCTTATTCCATTAACCAGTCTAATGTTTTGTTTCAACTCGCCACAGAATGACGATGAAAAGATGCAGACGATAATGGTGAGCGTAAAAAACACACTTTCTTATCTGCATTATAGCCCGAAAACTATCAATGATGCCTATTCGAAGGACGTTTATAAGCATTATTTCGAATTGGTAGATCCGGCAAAAAGATATTTTCTTCAATCTGATATGGATGAATTCAGCAAGCATGAAACCAAGCTTGATGACTATATCGGACAAGGTGATCTTACATTCTATAAGCTTACGATTGACAGGCTATACCAGAGAGTAGATGAGATTGATAAAATCACACAGGATATCTTCAGCAAGCCCATCAATCTTCAGGAAGATGAAACGCTTACTCTTGAGCCCAAATTAAAAAAAGTACCTGCCAACAAACAGGAACAGTATAATGAGTGGAAAAAATTCATCAAATACAACATCCTTCAGGAAGTTGAGTCGATGAACAGCAAAGAAGAAGCTCAGAAAGAAAAGAAAGACTCTGTTCAGAAATACAAACTGAAAGATACGATCAAATTTAAGCCACTTACTCAGGACGAGAAGATCAAAAAAGCGACTGATGAAGTAAAAGATCTGGTAAAAGATACTTTCACGAGATTCAAAAAGAGAAAGAAAATGGATTGGTTTACCGTGTATATGAATGCTTATACAGAAGTATTTGATCCGCACACCAACTACTATTCTCCAAAAGATAAAGAAGACTTTGATACCCAGTTTACCGGAAAAGTTATCGGTATCGGGGCTTTGATCCAGGAGAAAAAAGGAAATCTTTACTTAGGAGCGCTTACTATTGGAGCACCGGCATGGAAGTCGAAACAGCTTTCAGAAGGAGATAAAATCCTGAAAGTAAGATCAAAGCCGAAAGAAGATGCTGTAAATGTAGTGGGAATGCTTTCTGATGAAGCAGTACGTTTGATCAGAGGTGAAAAAGGAACTCCGGTAACCTTAACTGTTCAGAAAAAAGACGGTACCATTAAAGATGTAACGATGATCCGTGAAGAGGTTGCTATCGAAGATACATTTGCAAGAAGTATTGTTGTAAATGCTCCAAACGGTAAAAAATACGGTTTCATCAACCTTCCAAGTTTTAATGCTGACTTTGAAAATGCCAAAGGAAGAAATGCTTCTGATGACATCAAAAATGAGATTATTAAGCTTAAAGCCCAGAATATTGAAGGAATTATTCTTGACCTTAGAAATAATGGCGGAGGTTCTTTAACTGAAGTAGGCGATATTATGGGACTTTTCATGGAAGCCGGGCCTTATGTTCAGGTGAAAGATGGAAATGGAAAAATACAGACGCTTAAAAATAAAAACGAAGCTCCTATCTGGACTGGTCCGCTTGTCATTATGCAAAATGAACTTTCCGCTTCCGCTTCAGAAATCCTTGCAGGTGTAATGCAGGATTATGGAAGAGCAATGATCATCGGATCTCCGCAGTCTTTCGGAAAAGGTACCGTTCAGACTTTTGTGGATCTGAACAGATTCCTGAACACAGAAGATGATTTCGGATCTTTAAAGCTGACGATCCAGAAATTCTATAGAATAACAGGAGAATCTACCCAGAGAAAAGGTATCGTTTCTGATATTCAGATGAAGGATTTCTTTACTTATGCTGAAGTAGGAGAGCGATATGATGATTATGCATTGGCCTGGGACAAAATTTCACCTACAAAATTCCAGAAACTGAACTATTTCAACATTCAGGCGCTGGAAAAAGCGAGTGCAGACAGAATGGCTAAAAACAGCAATTATCAGTTGTTATTAGAATCCGCTCAATGGAGGGAAAAACTGGATAAAGAAGAAAATATCACTTTGAATATTACGAAGTTTAACGAGCTGATGAAGAACAGAAAATCTCAGATTGAAAAGTTCAAAGCTTTGACGAAATTTGAGAACGGCCTTCAGTTTATCATGTATCCAAGTGAAATTGAAAGAGAGAAAAAAGACGAAGCTTTCAAGAAAAAATCTGAAATGTGGATCAAGAATCTGAAAAAAGATCTTTACCTGCAGGAAGCAATGAATATTGTATCAGATATGGGAGCTAAATCCTAAACATAAAAAACCGCTAATCAAAAAGATTAGCGGTTTTTTTATTGAATAAAGTAGATTACTTAATTTCTACACATCCCACTCTTCCTCCTGCATTTCCGGTAGGCTGAGTATGGAAATCATCTGCAGCGGCATGTACAATAAGACCTTTTCCAATGATGTTTTTAGACTCATCTGTACAGCCCAGACACCATTTGTCTGTCTTGAAAGTCAATGTTGCTGTTCCGTTCTGATCAGCAACCAGGTTTCCTATATCTCCCATATGGAAATGTTCAGCACCCCATTTACCATGATCATTCTTTGAAGGATTCCAGTGGCCGCCAGTAGAAGTTCCGTCTGCAGCTGAGCAGTCTCCTTTTTCATGAATGTGTACCGCATGGATTCCAGGAGTAAGGTTGGTAATATCCAGCTTCATGGTTACTTCATTTCCATTTTGAGTAAACTTCGCTGTTCCCCCTGTCTGTGTTCCGCTTTTGGCATTTACAGAGTATGTTTTTGTGGTTCCGCATGAAACGGCAAAAACTGCAAATCCCGCCAATAATGCTAATGTTTGTACTTTCATTTTTTTAAATGATTTATAGTGATTTTACGATAAATTTAAAAAAGATTTTCCAAAAGGCTTTATGATCTCACTCTTTTTTGAAAAACTTAGTTTAAATGATTGCTTTAATACAGGCTGTTGTGACCTTAAATTCCGAAACTTAGCCTGAGACTTACTGATTTAAAACGAAGTAAAAAAAGCTTATTTTAGTAGCTGGGAAGCAGTGTATAATCTGATCCTTGGAGAAAGAAAAGAAAATGATTATTCTGTATACATTCATTAGTGAAGAAAAACATCAGTCACGTTTAGACCGATACCTGCCTGCTTTTTCTCAGGAGGTTAATCAGAATATCCTGCGATACAGAAGATGGCAGGATGTGCAGATTTCTTTACTGGGAAAGGTGCTTTTACAATATGGTCTAAAAACATATTATAATATTTCTGATGTAAAAACAGGAGTTCTTCCCAATAAAAAGCCTTACTTAAAAGACCATCATATTCATTTTAATATATCGCATTCCAAAGAGCTTGCGGTCTGTGCTATTGCAGAATATCCTTTGGGAATAGATGTTGAATTCAGAGATCCGAAGATCAATTATCAGGATTTTATATTTCAGATGACGGCCAAAGAGCTTCAGAAAATTCATGATGCTGAGGATAAAACGAAAGAATTCTTCACTTATTGGGCAAGAAAGGAAGCTGTAATAAAGGCTCATGGAGCAGGGATGATGCTTCCGCTGGATTCTTTTGAAGTGGTCAATAACGAATGCAGGATTGAAGAAGAAAAGTTCTTTACCAGAGAAATTTTTATTCATGAAGATTATCAGGGTTATATTGCATCTTCAGATCGGAGAATTAAAGAAGATGTTCTTTTATTTAAAAGATTTGAAGAGGAGATCTCGTGACAAAAAAAGCGTAATGACCTCCAGACAATAGCAATAAAAGACAACAGACTTTCATTCCGGAAAAATATCTTTGTAAACTAATAATTTTGAAGTGGAAGAGTATAAAAAACGGATTGTAAAAACAATTCAATATATTGATAACCATATTGATGCAGATCTTTCTCTGGAAAAAGTTTCAGAGGTAAGCGCCTATTCTCCGTATCATTTTCACAGAATATTTAAGCTGGTTACGGGAGAAACCCTTCAGAATTATATTATCAGAAAGAAAATAGAGAAAAGTGCTCTCCATTTAGCGGTACATAGAAATATGGAGATTAAGGAGATCTATTGGGATCTTGGGTTTTCCAATCATTCTGTTTTCTGCAAAACATTCAAAAAATATTACGGTCTCGTGCCCACAGAATTTCGCAGATCAGCACCGGAAAAATTTCATAGGATTTTACAAATACAAAGCAAAAACGGACAAGTTGATACGGTTTTCAGCCAATACATTTGCAATATTGAAAATCTGTTAAACTGGACTAAAATGAATTTAAAAATCGAAGTAAAAGAAATGCCGGAAATGAATCTGGCATCCGTAATGAGCCTTGGAATGGCCAATGTAGAACCTTCTTTTAATATCCTTATAGACTGGGCAAAAAAGAAAAACCTGTTTCCGCGGCAAAATCTTAAAATGATTTCTGTTTATCACGACAGCTGCAAAATAACACCTCTCGATAAGGTAAGGATTCATGCCTGTATGCTTTTGGATGAGAAACTGACTCAGCAGGACGGGGAAGTCTTTCCAGAAACATTAGAGGGCGGAAAGTACATTGTAGGAAGCGGAGAGGTGACATTGGATGATTTTGAACAATGTTGGGTTTCTTTGTTCTTATGGATGAATGAAAACAATTACACCATGAGAAGAATCTTCCCTTATGAAATCTATCACTCCAATTTTAAAGAACATCCGGAAGGAAAAATGATCGTGGATTTTTGCATTCCGGTTCATTAATTACCATTCGGGAGCAAAAGAATGCCTTTCAGTAATATATTTTTTACAGAAAGGCATTTCTCATGCTATTTTTGATTCCAGAAAACAATAAAAATGAAAACACAAGGACAAAACATACTGTTTCTGATTCTTCTTCTCACTTCCATTATGGGATATTCCCAGGTGAAAATATCGGGGAAAGTATCCTTCAAAAACAAAGGAGTCGCCGAAGTAAATGTAACGCTGAAAGACACCTATGATGGGGCTACAACAGATGCCCAGGGTAATTTTACCTTTGAAACTTCAGAAAAAGGAGCTCATACAATTACTTTTACCCACCCGAAATATGAAAATGTAGAAAGATCAGTTTCTATTGAAAGTCAGGATATTTCTTTGAATATTGATCTTAAAGAACAGATCAGTGAGATTGATGCAGTGGTGGTTTCTGCAGGATCTATTGAAGCCAGCGATAAGAAAAGAGCAACAGCATTACTCACTCCCATTGATATTTATACTACAGCAGGAGCAGACGGACAGATTTCTTCGGCATTAACTTATCTTCCTGGAGTTCAAAAAGTAGGAGGAACGGAAGGTTTGTTCATCCGTGGAGGAACAGGAACCGAGTCTAAAATCTTTATGGACGGAAGTCTTATCAATAATTATTTTTCCAATTCAGTTCCGGGAATTGCGGGAAGAGATCAGTTCAATACTTCGCTTTTTAAAGGAAATATCTTCTCAAGTGGTGGTTATTCGGCGTTGTACGGCCAGGCCCTTTCGGGAGCTTTAATGCTGGAAAGTGTGGATCTTCCGGATGAAACTTCCTATAATTTCGGGATTTCACCCATTTTCCTGAATGCCGGATTTCAGAAGTTAGGAGATAATAAAAACTATTCTTACGGAGCTACAGCAGGATATTCTCTGCTAAGCCTGATGCAGAAAGTCTTTAATTTTAATACAGATTTTGTTGAAGCTCCGCAAGGTCTCAACGGAGATCTGAATTTCAGATTTAAAACAAAATCAGGAGGCTTTTTCAAATATTACGGAATGTTCAATTCCAATAAAATGGGTGTAAAGTCGGAAAGCCTTGAACCTGGATCCGATTTCAGTCTCGTAAAGCTTAACGGTAAAAATACATTTCACAACCTTTCTTTTAAACAAAAATTCGGAAAATATCTGCTTAATATGGGCGGTTCTTATTCCTACAACAGATCGGATCTTCATTTTTCTACAGAAACCAATGATATTGAATCCAACAGAAGCCAGCTTCTTACCGATGGAAACTATCTGAACTTCAAAGCAGTTCTTGAAAGAAAAATAAACAGAATCAGTGCCGTAAGAGGAGGAATTGAACTGAATAATACCGATGAAAATCTGAATTTTGAAGCGGTACGGAAACATTATAAAGATTTGATCTCCTCTGCTTTTGTAGAAACTGATCTTGGCTTCAGCAATGCTTTATCAGCGAAAATAGGGGTGAGAGCAGAACATTCTTCATTTTTAGGAAAGGATAATATTGCGCCTCGTTTTGCGATTGCCTACCGCCTTGCAAAAGACTGGACCACTTCGTTAGCGTACGGGACTTTTTATCAGAATCCTGAAAGTAAATACATCAATGGACCTGCCAATCTTGGTTTTCAGAAATCACAGCATTATATTTTCCAGGTTCAGAGGGCTTCAGAAGGCAGAACTTTACGTTTTGAGGCATTTTACAAGAAATATGACCAACTGATTAAGACGTTCAATATTACCCAGAACAAAGAGCAAAATCAGCAGATTCAGACTGCTTTAAACAATGATGGCTACGGATATGCAAAAGGACTGGAGTTTTTCTGGAGAGATAATAAAAAGACATTTGAAAATATCGATTACTGGATCAGCTACTCTTATCTGGATTCAAAAAGAGATTTCCTGAATTATCCGGTAAGCCTGCAGCCGAGTTTTGCAGCAGAACATACCCTTTCAGCAGTCGCAAAAAGATTTATTCCTGAATGGAAGCTTGGGGTTAATTTATCATATACTTACGCAAAAGGACGGCCTTATTATGACATTGCCTCCACATTTAAAGATGGAAAAGTTGTAAATTTTATCCGGAATGAAGGAACACTTAAGGATTACAACGCATTGAATTTCAGTGTCAATTATCTTCCGAATATCGGTAAAAAAGATGCGAAAGCCTTTCCTGTATTTGTATTGAGCATCAGCAATATTTTAGGATCAAAGAATGTATATGGCTATAATTTTTCAGCCAATGGCTCCAGAAGCTCTGCTATTGTTCCGCCAGTCAATACTTTTGTATTCATAGGAGCATTTATAAGTTTTGGAGTAGATAAAACAGATGATGCTATCAATAATAATTTATAAAAAACATATCTTAGAACACACAATAAACTAACTTTTAAAATTTAATATCATGAAAAAATACCTTTTAAGTTTTGCTTTAGCTTTGGTGAGCTTAACGGCCTTTGCACAGGCAGATTACGACAAAATAATGTCTGAAAAAATTGCGAAAATTGAAACCTGTAAAACCCCGGAAGATTTCCAGGCTCTTGCAAATGATTTCCAGAGAATAGGAAGTAAGGAAAGCTCAAAGTGGTTACCTGCTTACTATGCAGCATTTTCTTATATCCAAAAAGGAAGAACCCTGATGAGGGACGGAAAAATGCAGGAACTGGATGGTATTGCAGATCAGGCAGAGAAAAGTCTTTCATTGGCCCAGAATCTTGCAGGAGCAGATAATGCGGAAATTCATCTGTTGAAAAAAATGTCTTATTCCCTGAGAATGATGGTGAATCCTGCACAACGTTATATGACAGACGGGGCAAGAGCTGCTGAGGAACTTAATATTGCAGAAAAATTAGATCCTTCAAACCCAAGAATTGCATTGATCAAAGCAGAAGATGTCTATTTTACTCCCGAACAGTACGGAGGAAGCAAAACCAAAGGATTGGAACTATTTAAAGATGCTCAGGCAAAATTTACAACATATAAGCCTAAAACAGCTTTAGATCCTAACTGGGGAAGAGGAGAAGCCGATTATTTCCTAAGCTTACCGGCAGAAAAAGCAAAGTAGTTTTCTCTATATTTCAAATCAATCAACCTTCACAAGTGAAGGTTTTTTTGTACCGTTCAGAACGAAAAATCAGCCCTTCGGTAACAATTAATTTTTGATACCTTTAATAAAAACTAATTTTGAGTCAAGAAAACAGATCATGAAACGGAAAAACTTTATTGTACTATTCTGGGTATCGCTTGCAGTCTCCATGTTTTTCTTTTTTGTCTTTACAGAAGAGAAGAATCTTGAAAACTTTTTATATACCCTGCTTATCTCTTTTATTTATTCTTTTGTATTGGGAGGAGGAAACGGAATGCTGAACAGTTTTCTGAATAAAAAAATTCCATGGTCGGAAGCTACAACGAAAAGAGCGGTTATCAGTATTATTTCAATTATCGTAACCAATTTTGTGCTGGTTTATTTTTGCAATTATGTCAATTTTGTACTTATTCAAAAAGCGGCTACTACAGAAGAGTTTTTCCTTGGGAAATATAATTTCCTTAATTGGTTTACCATCAATATTGCGTTGTTGATTTCTGCTTTCCTGCATGCGAAAGGTTTTATGGAAGAACTGAAAAAGACTTCCAAAAAAGAAGTGGTGGAACAGAAGCTGATCGCCAAATCCGCCAATGCCCAGTTTGAAAGTTTAAAAAACCAGCTGGATCCGCATTTCCTTTTCAATTCTCTGAATGTTTTAAGCTCTCTGATTGATGAAAATCCGCGACAGGCACAAAAGTTTACCGCTTCAATGTCAAAGATTTACCGGTATGTACTTGAACAAAAAGATAAAGAGCTGGTAACGGTGGAAGATGAAATAGAATTTGCCAGAACTTATTGCGAACTTTTAAAAACAAGGTTTGAAGACAGTGTAGACTTTACTTTTGATGTCGCTAAAGATGATTATCAAAAATATGTAGTTCCACTGGCTTTGCAGCTCTTGCTGGAAAATTGTATCAAACACAATTTTGCAACTTCATCAAAACCTTTGGTCATCAGAATTTTTTCAGACGGAAATACGCTCTGCATTGAAAATAATCTTCAGGTAAGAGAACAGATCAAAGAAAGCTCAGGAATTGGTCTAGCCAATATTGTACAGCGTTATTCCCTTATTACAGAGCGAAATGTCTTCATCGAAAAATCTGAAGATCATTTTAAAGTAAAACTTCCAATGCTCGTGGCTAAACCACAAGTTTCCATATCAAAACCTGAAGATGATTCTGCAGCTTACCAACGGGCACAAAAAAGAGTAAAAGAGATTAAGAGCTTTTACATGAACCTTATTTCTTACTGTACCGTAAGCGCCTTTTTAATCTTTATCAATCTTTTTACAAGCAGCAGAAATCACTGGTTCTGGTTTCCCGTACTGGGATGGGGAATAGGTGTTGCTTCTCATGCATTTCAGGTGTTTGGAGTAGGAGAATCATGGCAGGAAAAGAAGATTCGTGAAATTATGAACAAACAAAAAAAATAGAACCATGGGAAGATTTGACGAAAACGATATTGAATATCAACGGGCAAGAAGGCAGGTAGAAAGACTGCGTGGATTTTACGGACATGTATTCGCTTATATCGCAGTGAATGCTCTGATCGTTGTCTATAATTATATGCACCTGAAGCCTGGTGAAAGCTATTTTCAGTTTAAAAATTTTTTTACGGCAACTTTCTGGGGAATAGGGCTTGCAGCTCATGCGGTGACCGTTTTTCTGCCGCAACTTAATTTTATCAGGAAATGGGAAGATAAGAAGATCAAGGAACTGATGGATAAACAGAAAGATCACTAAAAAGGAAATTTTAATCTAAAAAAATTCTTTACAATGAATACCTTATCAACGCTGTTCTACATTTCAATGGCCGCCTGGTTTCTCACGGAATTCCTTTACAAAAACATGTTGAAATCTGGTAAAGAAGACCAAAAGAACAAGGATAAATCCACACTGAACATCTTATGGCTGGCGATTCCTTTTTCCATTGTTAGCGCAATATTCATGTCTTATAATTCTCATTTTCCGATGGCTGATGGTGTCTGGATTCTTTACCTGGGTGAACTTTTCATTCTTATTGGGATTATTGTCAGGTATGTGATCATCAGATCTTTGGGGAAATATTTTACGGTAGATGTTACCATCAGACAGGATCATAAAATCAAAAAAGAAGGGTTTTATAAATACCTGAGACATCCTTCCTATGCTTTTTCCTTGCTGACTTCTCTTGGCCTTGGTTTGTATTTAAATAACTGGTTGTCATTGATTTTTGCTTTTGTACCTCCGTTTTTAGCCTTTGCCTATAGGATAAAGATTGAAGAACAGACTCTGATAGAACAGTTTGGAGATGAGTATATTGAATATAGAAAAAGCACGAAGAAATTAATCCCGTTTATCTATTAATGACAGGTTTTTACGGTTCGGATAGCATAAACTACCATTCGGTCACATAAAATTGATTCGTGGCACTTTCCTGAGCTACCTTTGACTCAAGAAAAAACAAATCAACCTTTAAAAACAAAACATTATGGAAATTTTACCTGACAAAGAAACAATTGCTTACAGAAAAGCTTCAAGAAGAGTGAAAGACCTGAAAGAATTTTATGGAAACCTTACCTCGTACTGTATCATTATTCCTTTTTTAGCAATACTGAACATTGTAACTGCTCACGGATATTTATGGTTTTTATGGCCTGCACTGGGATGGGGAGTAGGAATTGCATTTCATGCCATAAGCGTATTCGGAATTGGTAAAAGCTGGGAAGAAAGAAAAATCAGAGAACTGATGGAGAAGGATGAAAAACAGAAAATAAAAACACTTTAAACAATAACTTAAAAACTTATAATATCATGGATTACGATACTGCCCACACAAGAACCAACAATATCAGAAAATTCTATAAAAGCCTTTTTATATTTGCCTTATTTGCCGTTCTGATCATTCCTGATGATATTTTTGGCGAAGAGATGATTAGCTTTCATTGGTTTGACCGATATACCATCCTTGGAATCTGGGGATTTATTATTCTGGTAAAAGCTGCAAAACTATTTCTCTTTGATTCCGAATGGGAAAAGGACATGATTGAAAAAGAACTCAGAAAAGAGAAAAAAACGATAAATTATTAAAATCTGTCCACTTTTATATAACTTTATTTCCTAAAATCTGACAACCAAAACTTAAACTCAATGATCAAAACTGTCATTATAGAAGATGAAAAACCTGCTTCAAGGAAGTTGGAGAGAATGCTGAATAACTTTCCTGAAATAGAGATCGTTGCCAAAATAGAATCAGTGGAAGAAGGTGTTGCCTGGTTTTCTGAAAACGAACATCCGCAGCTGATCTTTTCAGATATTGTTTTGGGTGACGGACTATCTTTTGATATCTTCGAAAAAGCACCTACCAAAGGTTTCATTATCTATACAACAGCATTTGACCAATATACCCTGAAAGCCTTTAAGCTGAACAGTATTGATTATCTTTTGAAACCTATTCTTGATGAAGATCTGGAAGGAGCAGTGGAGAAATTTAAATCCTTCATTCCTGCCAGCGATACCAATGGTTCTCAGGATATCAAACAGCTGATAAGAAAAGAAAAATCTACCCTTTCCAGAGTTCTGGTAAAAATAGGATACAACCTTAAGATTATTCAGACTCAGGAAATAAGTTGCTTTTTCAGTGAGAATAAAATCGTTTATCTTCAGACGGAAGACCGTACCTATCCATCAGATTTTACACTTGATGAGCTGGAAGATGTACTCGATGAGAAAAAGTTTTTCCGGGTGAACAGACAGTTTATTATCAGTTCGGATTATATCAAAAACATCCATACTTCGCCTTACTATAAAGTGGACCTTGAGTTTCAGCCTGAAGAAGAAATAACGGTCAGCAGAGACCGTGTGAAAGATTTTAAAGACTGGCTGGTCAGTTGATAAAAATTAAACAAAAACAAACACCATGGATCTTATACTATTTATTTTTAAACTGTTTCTTTCTCTATTTTATCCCTGAAAGATTGATCAGCAGGCATTATAGAAATCACTGGCGGATTGTACAAATTGGTGAAATGCTTCCGTAACTTCTTTTGAATGCTTGTGGGTAAGCGGAAACGGAACCATATGGGAATATTCAAACGGGAAATCTTTAATTTCAATAGCTACATTGATGTTCCTGTAGCCTCCCTGCAGCGTATTGAGTGCTTCTATCGGAGGAGCAACACTGTCTTTCTCCAATACATAAGCCTTGATCTGAGATTGGATTTCCTGAATTCTTTCCTCTCTTTCCTTCTGGAAATAATTGTAGCGGAGCATTTTCTTGAACCAGCTTTCCTGTGGATGCAATACTTCATTCTGATAATGTTTCAGACGTGAATCTGACTTAAAATCAGAGCTCAGCAATTCCGTAAAAACAGACTGCATTTTAACTGTTGCCTGAGTATCCATTATATATTTGGATATAGGAAACATCCTGTCGATCGTCATTCCTCCACAAAAACAAAATACTTTTGATCGGGTAAAATAATGATGAGGATCTGCCATTTTGATAATTAAAGCAAGAAATGATCCTATAGAATAGCCAAATAAATCCAGATTTGCTGTTGGAGAAATACCCTTGATTTTACCCTTTTTAATGTCTTTTACCACTTCTGTGATATCAGAATAGGTCTGGAGGCCGGACCAGAAAATTCTTTGAGGATGCGCTTCCAGTCTGGAACTTATGGCTGCATTTACATAGGAATAATTCATATTTTCCGGATACTTTTTTTTCCTGAAACTAACCACTTCCATCATATGATGACGGTCACTCCAGATAGGTTCTGCACGATCCATATGAAATGCAATAGGAAATAAAATGATGGCCTTTTGTGTTCTTTGAGCCAGTTCATAGGCCCATGGCAGGTATTTATCCCATTTCTTTTCATTCAATCCATGGAAGAAAAACAAAGCTCCTTCGGCTGTTTCTATATCTGCCCGCTTCAGGATATGATATTCAAATCTTTTATTGCATTCAATATCAAAATCTTTGATATCTACAGCGGGTTGGTCGTACAAGAGATAAGCATTTTTGTTGATTTCGAGGGTTTGCTGATGTTTGTTGCAATGCTGATTTTCTGAGCCGTAAAGCAGGTCACAAACCTTGGATTCAAAAGGAATTGATTCAATGCTTACATTCAGTTCCTTTAGTTCAGCCCTGTCTTTTCCGGAATCAAAATGATTTTTCAAAACTTCATACAATTCATAATATTCCATAGCAAGACGATTGAGGGGTTCATATTTAGAACCATCAAGTTAGAGAATTATTGCGGTAATGAATTGATTTTTAAGGGTTAAATATATTCCAGGCATAAGAGAAATACAATAAACCCCGAAATAGTCTTATTCCGGGGCCATGATATAGAGATTGATGATGATGTTTATTGTTGAATTATTTTTTTGTCCGATAATTTTTTTTTAAACTATCTGTAATCTATTCTGTTAGATTCGGTGTCTTCAAGTTGTTTGACAATTGATTCAGGTATTTCGTCACTGTCAATGGGAAAACTGATGGAATCAGAAATGAAGTTTTTTCTGTCCGCTTTTCTGAAGATTTCAAACAAAGCAATCGGCTCCTGATTGAAGCTAATGCAGGTGCTTATAAAGTGGATTTCGTGGAGTTTATAGTCTGGGTTCTTAAGTTTTTCTTTAATATCCTTTATCCTTGAAATGAAATGTCTCTGACGAATAAAAGTATTGCTGTTCATGATGATGAAAACATAATCAGAATAGGCGGTTACTTTTCCAAAGTATTTGTGATGATCACCGCCGCTTCTTTCAATAAAATATTCTCCGGTGGTTTCAGACTTGTAAATTTCCATCGCAGAGCGCCATATACGCTCTTCTTTTGACATCAAAGGATTATCGGGTAGATTTCTGTTATAAGAATACCAGCAGCCTATTAAACGGTCTAAAAGTGCCGTATTCATATCGGCATTATTCATATCGATCCTCAAATCATTAAAATTGAATGCCTCCGTATTTGAATTGATGAAATCTATATAATTGGAATAACCCAAAACTTTGACAATTAAACTCAGTTTGGCAAGGCTGGGTCTGCTTAAAGCAGCATTTTCATTCTGTTTAAATTTTTTCAGTTTATTGATGATCAGATGTTCATACAGATAATTCGTTCCCAGAAGATCTGGCTCTTTTTTGATCTGTTTTTCAGAATGATCGTTAATAATCAGGTCGTTCAGTTCTGCGCTTATATAAGACCATTCGGTTTTGGTCACATCTTCCCAATGGTTTTTCTTTAAAAATTGCCGGCTTAAGAAATTCATAAGCTTTTCAAGATGCAGGATATCTTCCTTTTTCATGGTGTTTATTTATAAGACTAATTTAAGATTTTTATCAAACTAAAAAAGATTTTTGAAAGACTTTTATATTGTATAATCCATGGATATTTGAGTAGAAAAACAAAAATCAAAACAATGGAAACAAAAATGCTATTACAAGATGAGTCCCTTTGGAACAGAATACAGGAATTTTCTCTGGATGCTCCCGGTGTCGAGTTCCCTTTCTCAAAAAAACTCGCAAAAGAAGAACGCTGGAGTCTGGATTTCGCAAGAAAAGCAATTGAAGAATACAAAAAGTTCGTGTATCTCTGCTGTGTTCTTCCTCATGGAGCTTCTCCCAGTAACATCGTTGACAAGGTTTGGCATATGCATCTGATTTATACGCAGAATTATTGGGAGGAATTCTGTCCTCATATTTTAAAAAGACCACTTCATCATCATCCATCCAAAGGAGGTTCTGCGGAAAAAGAAAGACATCAGAACTGGTTTGAAGATACATTAGACAGTTATCAGACCATATTCCGGCAGGAAGCACCCGAAGAAATCTGGAGAGAGCGTAAGAAAAAGTCAACATTGCAATCATGGATTAGAAAAATGGCCTTCTTTGCTCCCATATTGGTGTTATTGCTTTTATTTTCGTGTACAGAAGGAGATAACTTTTCAGGGTTAATGGTTACTGGAGTTGTATTCGGGATTATTTTTATTCTGGGAACTATCGTTTCAATCATAGGAGATCAGGAGGTTTCTGACCCTAACAGAAAAGATAAACAAAATAATGACGGAGGAAGTTGTGGTGGATCAAGCTGCAGCGGAGGAGGTGGTTGTGGAGGAGGCTGCGGTGGTTGCGGTGGATGTGGAGGCTGTGGAGGATAATAAAACTCATCATTATGAAAAAACTCATCATTCATTCAGTTCCGGTTTTGATAGGCTTTATATGGCTTATGGCAGTCCATCAGACATTTAATCCGATTATTCTTAAAGGACCTGACTTTTTGAAGTTCTATGTCATTCTGGTTCTAGGATTTTACGCTTCGTTTTTTATGCTGAATTCTTTGAAAGAAACCATTTCGGGAACGACATTTTATTTCGCAGGATGTATTTTCTTGTTGGGAATTATCAAGCTGATCAGAGGTGTCATATTGGGAAAACCTGTTGGATTTCTTGTTATGATATTAATCGCAGAATGTATTGTTACATTGGTTTTTATCTCAGGTCATATCAATGAAAAGATAAAGTAAAACTTGTTATTAAAAACAAACCCGAAACAAAAATGTTCCGGGCTTTATCATGTACTGTTGATATTAAATATCTTTCTTTTCTTCTTTTGCGGGCTGATAGCCATATTTCCGAACCATAACGGAAGTCAGGACTACCAAAATAAGACTGATCGCGATATTGGAGTTTTCCGGATGTACAATGGCCTGATAAAGATTATAACCGAAAATAGAGGATACAACCGCAATCAGAATATTGTTTACATAAGCATACTGGTTTTTTGTAGATGTTTTCATAGTAGTATTTTTTATTGTTATTTACTCAGTAAGTATGATAACTTAAAAAACGTTACAGAAAAATTTCAAAAAAATATTTTCTTTAAAAAAACAATCTCAATGACCGAATCCCGTACCCCGAAACTCTTATGAAATAACACCACTGCCGATCAGCTCCTCATCAATATACCATGATGCAAACTGTCCCTCAGCAATAGCAGACTGAAGTTCATCAAATTCAATATAAAAAGCATTTTCAAACTGATACAGGGTTGCTTTCTGCAAAGGCTGTCTGTACCTGAATCTGGCCATTACTTCCATAGATCCTCCGTTCTGAAGTCTCAAATCTTCACGTACCCAGTGCAGTTCAGAATTATCAATTTTCAGAGCTTTTTTATGAAGTCCCGGGAAATGGCTTCCTTCTCCTACGAAAAGAATGTTGTTTTCCATATCTCTGGAAATGATAAAACAGCTTTCTTTGTGTCCGCCTATACCAAGGCCTTTACTTTGTCCGATCGTGAAAAACTGGGCACCCTGATGTTTTCCGATTACCTTTCCGTCAGATTTTTTATAATGGATTTTTCTTGATAAAAATTCAAGTTCTTCTTCTTTGGATGAGAATTCAGGTTTTTCTTCCGAAAATAGAGGAGAATCTTTGAAAATTTCTACGATTTCCCCTTCATTAGGTTTCAATTGCTGTTGTAAAAACTGGGGAAGGCTTACTTTTCCGATAAAACATAATCCCTGAGAATCTTTTTTATCTGCCGTTACCAGTCCGATTTCTTTTGCAATTTCTCTTACCTGAGGCTTTGTAAGTTCTCCAATTGGGAATAACGCTTTTGAAAGCTGATCCTGGCTTAGCTGGCAAAGGAAGTAAGACTGATCCTTATTATTGTCTTTTCCGGCCAGAAGGTGGAAAATTTCTTTACCGTTTTCATCAAAAGTAGAATTTACCCTTGCATAATGTCCTGTTGCTACCTTATCGGCACCTAAAGACATTGCGGTCTTCATAAACACATCGAATTTTACTTCTCTGTTACACAATACATCAGGGTTGGGAGTTCTGCCTTTTTCATATTCGGCAAACATATAGTCAACGATACGCTCCTTGTAAAGTTCACTCATGTCTATCACCTGAAAAGGAATTCCAAGCTTTTGTGCTACCATAAGGGCATCATTACTGTCCTCAATCCAGGGACATTCATCTTCTAATGTTACGGAAGCATCGTTCCAGTTTCTCATAAATAAAGCCACTACGTCATGGCCTTGCTGCTGCAGCAAATACGCTGTAACACTAGAATCTACACCTCCGGAGAGGCCTACTACTACTTTCATTGTATTCAATTTTACGAAACTCTTAACGGGAGTTCTTAGTTTGATGTGGCAAAAATACAATTAAAAAATTCGTAAAAAAACCATAATTTTAAACATTGATAAAAACGATAGCATATTGATTCCCTTTTTATCAGTTTCTCTGCAAACGGAAACAGACGAGAACATAGCTTTAAAAACAAAAATAGTATATATGAAAAAGTTTATTATTTCTATGATGCTGATCAGCTCAGGATCAGCATTTTCCCAAATTTCAGTAGGTACGCCGGTACAGGAAAACAGCAAATGGACTTTCGGAGGAGGCATTGGATTAGGATTTGGAAGTAACAGCGCTTTTAATCTGTCCGCATCACCAAGAGTAGGTTACAGGTTTACAGATGATTTTGAAGGCGGTGTGGTAGGAAGTGTGTCGTGGCAGACTTCTGATTACTATAAATCTACTATGTTTGGAGTAGGTCCTTTTGTCAACTATTATTTTGCCAGATCATTTTACGTGGGAGCCAACTATCAGCATTATTTTGTTGATTACAAAGATAAATATTACGATTATAAATATAACACGGAAGAGAATGCATTATACCTTGGAGGAGGATATATGCAGCGAATCGGGAATAATTCCTTCATGCAGCTGGGTTTAATGTACAATGTGCTTTGGAAACAGAATTCCAGTGTATTTTCCAGCGGTCTGATTCCGACTATTGGTTTTGTGGTGGGACTTTAAGGGTTCATTTATCAAGAGGAACGGGCTTTAGCCCGTTTAGTCAGAAAACAAAATTCATCCGGCTTCAGCCAAAGCTTACAAAACAAAAATCCCCGGGAAACTTCCCGGGGATTTTCTATTTGAAATTAAATTATTTATTTAATTAAGATTGAGAAGACTTTTCAGCCGATTTCTTAGCTTTCTGTGTTTTCCCGATCAGTCCGTCTTTTGCTTCATTAAGATCAAGAATTACGGTTTCTCCTTCGCTCAATTGCTTGTTTACCAGCATTTCTGCCAATAAGTCCTCAATATATTTCTGAATTGCACGTTTCAGTGGTCTTGCTCCGAAATCTTTATCCCATCCTTTTTCAGAAATAAAGTCTTTTGCTTCTTCAGTAAGATCCACTTTATATCCTAATTTTTCAAGTCTGCCATAAAGCTTATTCAGTTCAATATCAATGATTTTCTTGATATCATCCTGTACAAGAGAGTTGAAGATCACAATATCATCAATTCTGTTTAAGAATTCCGGTGCAAATGCTTTTTTAAGGGCATTTTCAATGGTACTTCTCGCTCTTGAGTCTGAAGTGGTTTTCTTCGCAGAAGTTCCGAATCCTACACCGTCTCCGAAATCTTTAAGATCTCTTGTTCCGATATTTGAAGTCAGAATAATGATGGTATTTCTAAAATCAATTTTTCTTCCTAAGCTGTCTGTAACGTGTCCTTCATCCAAAATCTGCAACAGAATATTGAATACATCAGGGTGAGCTTTTTCAATCTCATCCAAAAGAACTACTGCGTAAGGCTTTCTTCTTACCGCTTCTGTCAGCTGACCACCTTCTTCGTATCCAACGTATCCCGGAGGCGCACCAACCAATCTCGAAACCGCGAATTTCTCCATGTATTCACTCATGTCAATTCTGATCAGAGATTCATCGGATTCAAAAAGCTCTCTGGCCATTACCTTCGCCAATTCGGTTTTACCAACCCCGGTTGTTCCAAGGAAAATAAAGGTACCGATAGGGCGGTTAGGATCTTTAAGACCAGCTCTGTTTCTCTGAATAGCTTTCACTACTTTCTTCACAGCATCTTCCTGGCCGATTACTTTTCCGTTAAGCTTCTCATCCATTTGGGCCAATTTATCAAGCTCGTTCTTACCAACTTTCGTTACAGGAACTCCGCTCATCATAGAAACTACTTCCGCTACATTTTCTTCTGTTACGGTTTCTTTTTTCTCTTTTACATCCTTATCCCATTTTTCCTGAGCCGAATTCAGTTCCATCTGAAGACGTTCCTCTTCATCTTTCAGTTTTCTTGCTTCAAGATAGTCCTGAGCTTTTACCGCTTTCTGTTTCAGTTCTTTGATATCTTCGATTTTCTTTTCAAAATCAATAATTTCAGTAGGAACTTTCATGTTTTTGATATAAACACGGGATCCGGCTTCGTCCATTGCGTCAATTGCTTTGTCCGGTAAGAAACGGTCTGTTATATATCTTGATGTCAAATTGACACACGCCGCAATCGCTTCAGGTGTATAAATGACATTGTGATGCTCTTCATACTTATCTTTGATCTGGTTCAGAATCTGAATGGTTTCATCAATAGAAGTTGGTTCCACCATTACTTTCTGGAATCTTCTTTCTAACGCTCCGTCTTTTTCAATGTACTGACGGTATTCATCCAGAGTAGTTGCTCCGATGCATTGAATTTCACCTCTTGCCAAAGCCGGTTTGAACATATTGGAAGCATCTAAACTTCCCGTAGAACTTCCAGCTCCTACAATGGTATGAAGCTCATCAATAAATAAGATGACATCTCTGTTTTTCTCCAGTTCCGTCATGATGGCCTTCATTCTTTCCTCAAACTGACCACGGTACTTAGTTCCGGCAACTAAACTTGCCAGGTCTAAAGTGATCACACGTTTTCCGTAAAGAACTCTGGACACTTTTTTCTGTTGAATTCTTAATGCTAAACCTTCAGCGATGGCAGATTTACCAACTCCCGGCTCCCCGATAAGAAGCGGGTTGTTCTTCTTTCTACGCGATAAGATCTGAGAAACTCTCTCGATTTCTTTTTCACGCCCGATTACAGGGTCCAGTTTTCCGTCTCTGGCCAAAGAAGTAAGGTCTCTACCAAAGTTGTCCAATGTAGGGGTTTTACTTTTTGCAGAACCTAGATTTCCTGCAGGTTTTCTCATTTGCTCAAATTCCTCTCTTTCATCATCATCATCGTAAGCACTCATCTGTGGAGACTGGCCTGAATTTTTAAGCATAGTCTGGTACTCTCTTGAAACTCCTTCGTAGTCGATGTCATAAGCTCCCAGAATATTTGAAGTAGGGTCCTCATATTTATAAAGAATACCTAAAAGCAGGTGAACGGTATTAATTTCATTGCTTTTATACTGTCGGCATTCTAACTCTGCACGTTTGATCGCATGATCTGCCATCTTAGTGAAAGAAATATTGGTAACCTCCTCAGAAATAGGATTAAGACTTGCTGTATTTAGAGTTTCAATTTTTCTTCTGATTTGTGTTAAATCCGCATTAAGGTTTTGAAGGATTTCTTTTGCAGAGTTTTCCGTTTTTATAATACCTAAAAGTAGATGTTCTGTATTAAGAAATTCACTTTTCAGCCTCTTAGCTTCGCTTTTGCTTTGTTTGAACACCTGGCTCAAACCTTGTGAAAACTTATAATCCATAATATATCTCATTAGAACAAAGGCAACATTACCTTTTATTCATTATCTAAATTACAAATATTTTACCAAAAATCAATTAATGACTTTATGGCAGAAAAAAATTTATTATCTTATTGAAAATGATTAAGTTTGTAACCTTAAATTTTCCCCATGAATCCTGAACTTACCACTTACATTGGCTATTCTGCTTCTCTTTTTATCGTATTGAGTTTCATACTGAAAGATGTAAAAAAAATCAGAGTGGTTAACATGATTGGCTGTATTTGTTTTGTCATTTATGGTATCTTTAATGGAATGCTTTGGCCGGTTATCATACCAAACGGGCTTATTTGTTTCATTCAAATCTATTATTTAATACTAGACAAGAAAGATTGATGAGGAAAAAAATTATTACTTCTGCTTTTAGTAATCTGTATACTGACCAACGGATAGAGAAGGTGTGCAAAACCCTTTTTGATAACGGGTATTCCATAGATCTGATTGGTAACGATTGGGAAGGAAATGAAAAAATGGAACGTCCTTATCCCTTTTCCAGAATAGGATTGAAGTCTAAAAGCCTGAAGACCGCTTATTTTGAATTCAACTGGAAATTATACAAAGAACTGAAGAAAAAAGCGGACAAAGATACGATTCTCCATGCCAATGACATTGATGCACTTCTGCCAAATTATCTCATTGCCAGAAAACTGAACATCCCTTTGGTGTTTGACAGCCATGAAATTTTCACGGAAATGCCATCGGTTCAAAACAGGTTTTCTCAGAAATTCTGGAGAGTGCTGGAAAGAAAGCTGGTTCCCCATATGGAACTGATGATGACAGAAAGTGAAAGCTATGCGGAATGGTTCCATGAACAATATAATGTCAATCCGGTTGTGGTCAGAAATATTCCCAGAAAAATTCTTTTTGCACCGGAAATTCCTGAAAATCATCCAAAGATCATTCTGTATCAGGGAGCGATTAATCAGTCGAGGGGAATTGAAAGAATGATTGTGGCCATGCATCATATTAAAGATGCTGTTCTGAAAATTGCAGGCGACGGCCCGAAGAAAAAAGAATACGAAGAACTTGTGATTCAGGAGAAACTTCAGGATAAAGTATTTTTCCTGGGTAAGCTGAAACCGGAAAATCTCAGGGAAATAACAAAAACCGCTGACGCAGGATTCAGTCTCGAAGAAAATAACGGAGTAAGCTACTATTATTCACTTCCTAATAAAGTTTGCGATTATATCCAGTCGAGAGTGCCACTGGTCATGATTAATTTCCCGGAAATGCAAAGGATAAAAAATCAGTTTGATGTAGGAGAAATTATTCCGGATCACCGGCCTGAAACCATTGAAAAAGCAATTAATCTTGTTCTTCAGAATGGAAGACAGTATTATCAGAGCGAATTAAATAAGGCAGCAGACGTATTTTGCTGGGAGAATGAAGAGACGAAAATTCTTCAGCTTTTTGAAAAAGCGTCACGTAAATAAATTTTACAAAATTGGTTATCTTTGCAAAAGAAATTTGATTTAAAATGACCATTAAAGAAAAACAGCAGGAAATAATAGACGAATTCGCTTTTCTTGACGATTGGGAGCAAAAGTATGAGTACATCATTGATCTTGGAAAAGAACTGAAAGGCTTACCGGAAGATAAGAAAACAGAAGAAAATCTGATTAAAGGCTGTCAGAGCAAAGTTTGGATTGATGCTGAATTCAAAGATGGGAAACTTTTCTTTAATGCTGATTCTGATGGTATTTTACCCAAAGGTATCGTTTCTCTTTTAGTAAGTATTTATAGTGGGCATTCCACTCAGGAAATCCTGGATTCTGATTTTGATTTTATTGCAGAAATAGGACTACAGGAATTTCTTTCACCTTCCAGAGCCAACGGATTGATGGCGATGACCAAGCAGATCAAGTTTTATGCAGTTGCTTATCAACTGAAATCATAATCGTGAGCAGAATTTTAGCATATCGTTTTTCCGCATTCGGAGATGTTGCGATGACCGTGCCTGTTTTCAGAGAATTTCTGGAACAGAATCCCGGCGTGGAAATTATTATGGTTTCCAGGAAAAATTTTGCGGCGCTGTTTGCAGGAATTCCTAATGTAACTTTTAAAGGGATTGACCTGGATGATTACAAAGGTTTTTTCGGATTGAGAAAACTGAGTAACGAACTGATCCGTGAATTTAATCCGGATTGTATTGCCAATCTCCATGATGTAATCCGAACCAAGGTTTTAGACAGAATATACAGAAGGAAAGGGCTCAAGGTCTTTAAAATTGATAAAGGCAAAGAAGAAAAAGAGCATCTTACGGATATCTGGAATCTGGAAAAGGTACAGCTGAAAAAAACAGTGGAACGTTATGCAGATGTTTTCCGTGAAATGGGTTTCAAAGTTGAACTCTCCCATCAATTAAGGCCGGTTTCGGCGCAAAAATCCGGGATTGGTTTTGCCCCTTTTGCCCAGCATAAAGGGAAAATGCTTCCTTTGGCGAAATCGTATGAACTGGTAAGAATTCTTGCTCAGAAACATACGGTGTATTTCTTTGGAGGAGGTAAAAAAGAAACGGAAACTCTGGAAAAATGGGAAGCAGAGATTCCTAATACAAAAAATCTTGCCGGAAAATTAAATCTTACGGAAGAGCTCAATTATATTGCCGGACTGGAACTGATGATATCTATGGATTCTGCCAATATGCACCTCGCAAGTCTTGTGGGAACCCGATGTATTTCTATCTGGGGAGCTACTCATCCTTACGCCGGATTTCTGGGATTTGGACAAAGTGAGGAAGATGTTGTTCAGGTAAAAGACCTGAGCTGCAGACCATGTTCTGTCTTTGGAGATAAGGAATGTTACAGAGGTGACTGGGCCTGTCTTGAAGAATTTAATATCCAGAAAGTGGTGGACAGGGTTAATTTTTAAAAATTAGCTTTACTATTTCTTCTGCTTTAGCTTTATCGGAGTGACTTGCTTCTAAAATACTCTTTCTTTTTTCATTGTCATGGTAGTTTTTTTCAGCTGAGGTGATAATCTGCTGGCGGATTTGGCTCATATCATCGCCATACAGACATAAATTTGTTAAAACCGGATCATCTGTAATATTCCCGTTAATAATCACGAAACGGCTGTTGTAAAGCGTATTAAAAAGCTTCACCTTGGTTCCTGAATTCTGGTAAGAAATTAAAATATTGGCATGAGCACCTTCCAGAAGACGATAAAGGTTCTCTGTGGTTTGAATAGGAGTGAGGCTGATATTTTCAACTGCTGAGATTTTGTTTTTAATATCTTCACTGGCACGATCGGAGGCAACAATCAGTTGATATTGCGGAAGCGTTTTAAATAAACCGATAGTCTCATTTAATGCTCTTTTATTGTCTGCAGTGGTGAGATCGCCGTGAAAAAGAAAATACTTTCCTTTTGTATCCAATACCTTTACTGATGTATTACCGTGAAAAATGTGAACAAGCTGCGCATTCTCCGAACAGGCTTTTACTTCCTGATATTCTTTCTCCGAAAGACAGAATACGGTTTCAAATTGCTTTAAAAATTTTTTCTGATATCCGGAATACTTCACAGATTCAATTTTGTAAATAATCTTTTTAAATGGATTCTTCTCAGACACAGAGAGGCCTTTATAATACTCTGATTCGTTATTGTGATGACGGAGGTAGAGTTTGTGATCATTCTCTCTCAAAAACCGTATAATTTGGGTGGTTTGTAAACCCTCAAACAAGATGGGAGCTTTATTCCTGTCCAGATTTTTAATAAGTTCTTCAGATTTTCTGATCGCAGCAGCGAAAGGCGTTGATGAAAAATAAAGCAGAGGATTCTTCTTCTTTTTGTAAAAAAATACATTTTCTGTAATCTCTTTAATTTCTCTGTCAATGGTTGAAGGGATCTTATCTATGAAACAGTGAAGGTGAATTTTTATTCCCAGATCAGATAAGGCCTTGATTTTATAATATACATCAATGATTCCGCCATAAGAAGGAGGGTAGGGATAATTAAATGATATGATGTGGAGCTGCTTCAAATTCGGCTATTCGATGTAGGCAAAGGTAGATAAATATCAGGAAAACTGCAGGAGACATTTAAATACTTAGGGATAAAATAAAAAAATCTCCCAGAAATCTGAGAGATTTTTTGTGGGTCCTGAGGGATTCGAACCCCCGACCCTCTGGGTGTAAACCAGATGCTCTGAACCAACTGAGCTAAGAACCCGAATTTTTTTGAAAGGTTTCGTTTCCTTTTCTGTGGGTCCTGAGGGATTCGAACCCCCGACCCTCTGGGTGTAAACCAGATGCTCTGAACCAACTGAGCTAAGAACCCTCTAGACTTGTTCTCTTGTTTAGAGTGGTGCAAATATACGACTTATTCTTTAATCTCCAAATTTTTTTCCAAAAAATCTCCCACTACAAAGTTGCTTCCGCCGATAAAAATCATTTCTTCATTTGTACATCGTTCTTTTGCAGAGAGATACGCTTCCTGTACAGAATCAAAAATTTTATAAAAAATTTTCGCCTCCTGAAGCAGATTTTCATAATCTTCCGGGTGTCTTCCCCTGTTGATGGATGGTTTTGCAAAATAGAACTCAGAATTTTCGGGAAGTAATTTCATCACATCATCTATTTTTTTGTCGTTCACAAACCCCAAAATAATATGCTTGTGCCTGTCAATCGAATTTAATTGTGAAAAAACATACTCCAAACCTGCCTGATTGTGTCCCGTATCACAAATGGTAAGCGGATGTTGTGAAAATTCAAACCAACGGCCAATAAATCCTGTATTCTGGTGAACATGGAGAAGTCCTTTTTCCAATGCTTCATCAGAAATATTTACTTTAAGTTTCCTTAATTCTTCTACTGCGGCCAATACAATTCTGATATTTTTCTTCTGGTAATTCCCTTTGAGATCAGATTCCAGATCTGTATTGATAAGAGTGGCATCTGTCAAAGGAGCATTTTCTTTCGCTGCTTTCTCCTTAATGATATTTTTTACAGCTTCATTTTCGTCACCGGAAATAATAGGCGTATTGTGTTTAATAATTCCGGCCTTCTCTGATGCAATTTCTTCGATGGTATCTCCAAGAATATTCTGATGATCCAGCTGAACATTGGTAATAGCCGAAATCAAAGGATTAATAATATTGGTAGAATCAAGTCTTCCTCCCAATCCAACTTCAATAATAGCAAAATCTACCTGCTGCTGATAAAAATATTCAAAAGCCATAATGGTGGTAAACTCAAAAAATGAAGGACGGATATCTTCAGGAAGTTTCTTTAATTTTTGAATAAAATCAAAGACAAATTCTTTACTGCAGTTTTTTCCGTTGACCTTAATACGCTCCGTAAAATCAATCAGATGGGGAGAATTGTATAATCCTGTTTTATAACCGGCTTCCTGAAGAACAGATGCCAGCATATTGCTTGAAGAACCTTTTCCATTGGTGCCGCCAATATGAATGCACTTTATTTTATCCTGAGGATTTCCAAAGAAAGCACAAAGCTTTGTTATATTATCAAGTCCAGGTTTATAAGCCTTCTGTCCATCTATCTGATAGTTGGGCATCTGTACGAAAAGCCAGTCGATAGCTTCCTGATATTGTTCATTTGTCATGGTGCAAAATTCCCAAAAGTTTTTTTAAAATAAAATATAATTTTTCAATCTGTAACTTTTTTATATTTAATTCGTCTAATATTGAAAAATCTTAATATGAAATCGCTGTGATTCACAGGTAACAGTACTGATGAAGATGACACGGTTCCATATGACCATTAAAAACAAATAAACATATACATATGAAAAAAGTTTGGATCATCGTTTTTGGATTAGGTTATCTGGGTTTGAGCGCTCAGAAGAAATGGTCCTTAAAAGAATGTGTAAGCTATGCAGTGGAGCATAATCTTCAGGTTATCCAAAATCAGTATAACAAACAAAACCAGGAATATAATCTTAAAGCAGCCCAAAAAGAATATTTACCATCTGTATCGGGGAGTATGACGAATGGGGTGAGTTTCGGGCAAGGGTCATTAGGAGCGGGAAGTTTTAGAAACGACAGATTCAATAACAGTGTTGGCCTGGGAGCCGATATTTTGCTCTATAATAATGGAAGATTAGAGAAAAATGTACGAAAAGCCCAGTTTGATGTAGAAGCAAGCCAATATGACATTGAAACCATTAAAAATGATATCTCCCTTCAGATTGCTCAGCAATATCTGACTGCCTTGTTGAATAAAGAGATCGTTAAAATCTCTCAGAGTGCTGTGGATAATGCCCAGAAACAGTTTGACAGAGCTAAGATCACAACCCAGGTTGGAACAACTGCCCAGACGGTTTTAGCTGAGGCTGAAGCTGCGCTGGCAAGAGAGAAACAAAACCTTAAAACAGCAGAGGTAAACGTTGGTCGTGCCTTGTTTGCCATCGCTCAGCTATTACAGCTTTCAGATTACAAAGGTTTCGATGTGGAAGATGTAAACGTTCCGGAAAAACTTGATTTGCAACTCAATACTGTAGATGAAGTGCTTACAACGGCGTATGAGATACAACCGCAGATCAAAGCAGCCGAAAGCAGGATAAGATCTGCCGAAGCACAAACTGAAGTAACCAAAACAGCATTCTGGCCAACGTTAACAGCAAGTGCGGGTCTTAACACTTTCTATAACAGGCAGTTTGATCCTATGCCAGGTACTGTGCAGGGAACTTTTTTTGAACAATATAAAGATCAGTTCGGGCAAAATGTTGGGTTATCATTGAATATTCCTATCTTTAATAAAGGAAAAACAAAACTTCAGGTAGAACAGTCTAAAATAAATGAAAGTATAGCCAAGAATACGTTAGAACAACAGAAGCAGACGGTAAGACAAAATGTTCAGAAAGCTCAGTTTGATGCTGATGCTAATTATGAAACCTATCTGGCTGCAGTGGAAGCTGAAAAAAGCTCAAAACTGGCTCTTGATTTTGCCGATAAAAGTTATGCTGCCGGAAGAACCACCATCTACGACGTCAATGTGGCGAGAAATAATTATGCAAATGCACAGGGATCAGTAGCGCAGGCAAAATATAATTATCTTTTTAGTCTTAAACTATTGAATTTCTATGCAGGAATTCCATTAAGTTTGTAAAATGCCAATTCAATCATTAGAAAAATACTTACCTCAAAATACACTTAAATATTTAAGGATCTGGTTTGCAGATTACTATATACATATAAAAGTTACAAGAAACAGAAATTCAAAACTGGGAGATTACAGAAAACTTCCGGATAATTCGCATGAAATTACGGTAAATTCAACCCTTACCCCACAACTTTTTTTCTTTGTGCTCACTCACGAGCTCGCACATCTGATTGCTTTCGAAAAATATGGACGGAGAATCTCGCCCCACGGCAACGAATGGAAAGAAACTTTCAGAAATATGCTTCTGGAAAGCCTTGAGGTTTATGATGAAGAGCTCAAACCTATCATTGTAAAATTTTCAAAATCGCCTAAAGCCAATTTCATGGCAAGCTCTGATCTGGTAAGATATTTTCATACTGAGAAACAGGATGATAGTCTTCATTTTATCGAGGAGCTTAAAAAGGGAGAATTCTTTATCTATCGCAACGAAAAGTATTTATTAGAAGGTCTGGTTAAAAAAAACTATCTTTGTAAGAACCTGGCTACTGGAAGGAAGTATTCTTTCAAGCCTTTAGCGAGGGTAGAAAAATGTAGCTAATAATGTTAAAATCAGATAGATATTGCGTTATAATGGCGGGAGGAATCGGGAGCCGGTTCTGGCCGATGAGTACGCAAAAATTTCCAAAACAGTTTCAGGATATTTTAGGAACCGGGCGCACTATGATTCAGCAGACCTATGACAGAATCAGCAAGGTAATTCCTAAAGAGCAGATATTCGTAATTACGAATAAAGAGTATGTTCCTGTTTCCCATCAGCAGCTTCCGGAAATTCCTGAAGAGAATATTGTGGGCGAGCCCTTGATGAAGAATACAGCCGCTTGTAATCTGTATATGGCCAACAAAATTGCTGAGATTAATCCGGATGCAACGATGATTGTATTGCCGGCAGATCATCTGATCCTTAAAGAAGATGTATTTTTGGAGAAAGTGGAGCTGGCATTTGAGCTGGCTTCAAAAAATGATTATCTGGTAACATTAGGGATTACCCCTACAAGGCCTGATACCGGATATGGATATATTCAGTTTGTAGAAAAAAAGGGTTCGGAATATTTTAAAGTGAAAACATTCACAGAAAAGCCTATCCTTGAAATTGCCCAAAGCTTTCTGGAAAGCGGTGATTTCCTTTGGAATGCAGGAATTTTTGTATGGAATGTGAAAAGTATCCATCATGCCTTTGATCTTTATCTTCCAGAAATGATGCAGCATTTTATGGCTTGTGAGTACAACTCAGAAAAAGAAAATAGCTGTATTGAAACCATTTATCCGAAGGTTCAGAAGATTTCTATTGATAACGGAATTTTAGAAAAAGCAAAGAATGTTTATGTGATTCCATCAGATTTGGGATGGAGCGATCTTGGAACATGGACTTCCGTATATGAAAATACAGAAAAAGATAAAGACGGAAACGCGGTAAAACTGAAACATTTACTTGCTTATAATTCAAAAGGAAATATCATCCGTTTAAAGAATAATAACAAGGCCGTAATCATTGATGGTCTTGAAAACTATATTGTTGTAGATACAGATAAGGCACTTCTGATCTGTCCGCGTGCTAATGACCAGCTCATTAAAGACTATGTTCTTGATCTGAAAAACTTTAAGAAAGGCGAGAAGTTCATGTAATATTTGGTATATTTCTGCTGATTTTTAAATTATGAGTAACACTGCAACCCGATTTACAATTCTTACATTTTTACTTCTGGGAATCTTAGGATATTCTCAGGAGAAGAAAAAGTTTTCAAATATACCTTCTGTTTTGCAGCAGATCAACCCAGGAAGCAGAGTAGACTCGTGGGTGCTGATATACAACAGCTACGGTAAAGGTGAAGAAATAAAGACTTCGGGTAAGGTAAATTACACTCCTCAGTTCTCAGGATTCAATCTTTTCCCTAGTGAAGACAGCTTTTATTATATTGCTTACTCAGAAGGAGGTAAAGTAAATTATGTAACAGATGTAGTGGGATTGAAGAAGTTTGTTGACAGAATTGATAATGCTCAGGAGGCTGCGGTTGTATTAGCTGCTGAGGGATATATGGTGGATGAAGAATTCAAGGATCTTGCCGGCAATTACCATGAAGATCAATCGAATTACTATCTGGATCTTGGAAAACTGACCTCAAAGGAATGTCCTTACCAGAAAACACATTATACAGTCACTGTAAATAAATCTACAGGTACTGTAAGCAATGTAAAAGACAATGGAACATATATTGAGCTTTACAATAAAAAATGTGCTAATAACCCAAGATTGTTGAAAATCGAAAAAAAAGAAGAACCCAAGAAAGATGAGTCTAAAAAAACACCCAAACGCAGATAATATCTATGAGACTGAGCGATTAATCCTTCGTCCCATGTCCCGTGAAGATAAAGATTTCGTCTTTGACCTTTATAACAGACCAAAATTCATTCAACATATCGGCAATCGCAATGTTAATTCTGTTGAAGATGCCGAAAATTATATTCTCAACAGATTTGCTCCCCAGATTGAAAGACTTGGATTTGGAAACTATCTTTTAATAACCAAAGAAGGCAATGAAAAAGTAGGGGCAGTAGGAATCTTCGAAAGAGAAGGTCTTGATATCGTGGATATAGGATATTCTCTGCTGGAAGAGTTCGAAGGTAGGGGATATGCCTACGAAGCAGCTCAGAAAGTGAAGTCTATTGGAATGGATGATTTCGGATTAACAAAAATATCAGCCATTATTTCAAAGGATAATATTTCTTCCCAAAAACTGATCGAAAAATTAGGGTTGAGGTTTAAAAAACACGTCATACTTCCAGGCGAAACCGAAGAACTCAACTATTACGAAACCGAATAAAACTTCTAAAAATGCTTTCACAAATAACGTATAGATCGTAAATCGTGTTATTTGTGAAAGCATTTGTGATATTTGTGTTTCAAAAAGAATTAACCTTCCAGAATCTGCTCAGCAGCAGTCTTTGACGTTACTTTTTCAATCACTCTTGTACAGACACCATTTTCATCGAAAATAAAAGTCGTTCTTACAATTCCCATATACGTTTTTCCAAACGTTTTTTTCTCCTGCCATACCCCGAATTTTTCAATGATATCTCGGTTTTCATCAGCAATAAGATCATAAGGAAATGCAAATTTACTGTGAAAGTTCTTCTGTTTCTTTACACTGTCACCACTTACTCCCAGTAACTGATATCCTGCTTTTTCAAGCTTGGAATAATTATCACTCAGATTGCAGGCTTCCACGGTACACGTTGGGGTATTCGCTTGCGGGTAGAAGAAAACCACCAGTTTTTTTCCTATTAACTTTGATGAGGTTACCGTTTCTCCGTCTTGATTGAATCCTTCAAATTCAGGTAATTTATCTCCAACTTTCAGCATAATGATTTAATTTTGTTCAAATTTAAGGGTTACATGACAAAAAAACAAAGAGCTGAGCTCGTTCAGATAGAACTGGATAAATTATATCCGACTACACCTATTCCGTTAGATCACACCGATCCGTATACATTAATGGTGGCCGTAGCACTTTCCGCGCAGACCACAGATAAAAAAGTTAACCAGGTTACGCCTGATCTTTTTGCCGTGGCAGGAACTCCACAAAGAATGGCCAGGCTGGAAGAATTTGAAATCAAAGAACTCATCAAAGAAATCGGACTTTCCAATACCAAAGCCAAAAACCTTAAAAGAATGGCAGAACTTCTGCTGGAACGTCATAATGGTATCGTTCCGCAAACTTATGAAGAATTGGAAGCCCTTCCGGGCGTAGGGCATAAAACTGCTTCAGTGGTGATGAGCCAGGGTTTCGGATTTCCTGCTTTTCCGGTAGATACCCACATTCACCGTCTGATGACACAGTGGAAACTTACCTCAGGAAAGAACGTGGTGGAAACAGAGCGCGATGCCAAGAAATTATTCCCTGAAGAAGTATGGAATAAACTTCACCTTCAGATTATTTTCTACGGAAGAGAATATTCTCCGGCAAGAGGAAAAGGAGAGAAAGATTTTATTACAAAAATGTTATTTGAAAAATAGAATTTAACATTATTTAGGATTTTAAGAACTATTTTCAGTTACAAATAGAACAAGAAGAGCACTATTTTATAGTGTTTTTTTTTATCTCATAATTTAAATTCTAAATTTTTTTTTCACCAATAAAGGATATTTGTAAAATTTCACGATAATTCTTTTATTTCATAAAGAAAACTTTATCTGCCTGATTTATAATATCATTTAGAGACAATAGTTTTCTTTTTCGTAATTTTCTTTACTGTAAATTGTTACAGAAGTATTGTATTTCCATAAAAAGAGATATATTTGGATCAGTACCATGAAGACCCAAAATGAAAAAAGTTAATCTTTTCGTTTTATTTGTAGTTTTATTTTTATTTTCCTATACCTGTAAAGGGCAGGTTCATCGTTTTTATTATGAACTTACCTATAAACCATCTACAAAAGATAATAAGCTAAAGAAAGATATATTCTATTTGGACAGCATTGACAAAAGGTCTGTATTCATTCGAAAAGAAAAGTGGGAATCTGATTCTCTTTTCACAACACAATCCCCGGTTTTATCATTAGGAACAATGAATTTTAAGGTAATAAAAGATCTTGGTAATTCATCAGTTATTCTGAAAGATGATTTATTTATAGGTGTTATTTCCTATAAAGAATATCCTGATCTTCATTGGAAGCTTTTACCGGAAAAAAGAAATACCGGGACTTTTCAAGTACAAAAAGCAGAAGCCAATTATGGAGGAAGACATTGGATAGCATGGTTTACTCAGGATATTCCGGTTTTTGATGGTCCTTATGTTTTTATGGGGCTTCCAGGGTTGATTATAGAGCTGAAAGATGCTGATAATGAATATCAATGGAAATTGAAAGGCAGTAAAAAAAATGTCCGGTCTGCATTGCAAACAGAATCATTAATGGATGAGAGTTTGATGTCTAAAGAAGCCTACATTAAAAATAAAGAAAACTTCATAAATGATCCCTTGCCTGTTTTGATGCAAAGTATGGCAGATGTTAGTAAAAGTCTGGAAATCATGAATAAGATGAATCAACAGGCCGAAGCAATAAAAAAATATCACCGGGAAAACGATAATACCATCGAAAGATAGTATCAACAATTCAACTATAACCATGGAATTAAGAAAAGAAATTAACGCTGTTTTTTTATATCTGAAATCGATTGATGTAAAAATTGATAAGAATGATTACATCTATCAGGTAGAATCGCATCCGGAGACACCTAGTCTTCTGGCTTTTAGTGATGCTCTTGGTTTTTTTGGTATTCCAAATGGTGCCTTTATGATTGATTTTCAGGATTTTGATCATTTACCGGAAACATTTCTAACCATATTAGATATAGGAAACGGGCATTTGATTTTATCATATATTGAAAAAAAGGAGCAATCGGTTTTATATACAGATCATGAGGGTGTGCAGAAGACTATCTCCATTCCTGAAATGGAGAGTTTGTGGACTGGTGCGGTACTGGCCGCTGAAAATAACGGAGAAATCACAAAACCGTCTAATGTCTTTTACAATAAACTCCTGCCAGCATTCATCTTTTGTGCAGTATTTGTAGTGTTGTATTTTATCGGAGGCTGGTTTATAAGTGGTTTCGGTGCGATTACAATGGTGGGGTTGCTTTTAGCCTTTGAAGCTATAAAAACAGAGCTGGGGCTGGAGTCTGGTTTTTCTGCGCAGTTTTGTGATGGAAATGAGAAGTCAAGCTGCAGCCAGATTATCAACTCTGAAAAAGGAAAAATTGCAGGGTTCAAATTGAGTGATCTAAGTGTTTTTCTTTTTGGGATTCAGCTTTTTTCACTGCTTGTTTTTAATAAGGAGCTTATCAATAATTATTATTTTTTAATTGGTTTTTCTCTGCTGGGATGTATACCATTTACATTATATTCTGTTTATTTTCAGATGAAAGTAGAAAAGAAGTGGTGTCCAATATGTTTGAGTATTATAGGAGTAATCTATGCACAGCTTATCTATTTGTCATTTAACATGACGGAGATACTGAATAATGTACATCTTGACCTCCTAACAGTTTTGCTTTTGTCATCAGTAGTGATCGCTTTTTCCGGAACCTATATTTTTATTAAAAAAGCTTTGATAACCTATGCAGTGCTGAAAAAGGATGCGGAGTTTGACTCAAGATATATAAGGCATTATCCTTACTTTAAAAATATTCTTACAAGCACAGACCCCCTTGTTTTAAAAGCTGAGCCAATCCTGCTGGGAAATCCAAATGCTCCTGTTACAATTACTTTTATTACAAGCCCTTTGTGCGGATACTGTAGAGAAGCGCATGATTTCTTGCAGAGAATTTACAACCAATATAAAAATCAGGTCAACATCAAAATCAGATTTAATATGACAGGAGTCGTAACTGCTGAAGTAGAAGAGATGCTGATCCAGCTCCTGAACATTTATCAAACAAAAGGCGAAGGCAAATTTATTGAAGCTCTTCATGACTGGTATAGTCACAGACAGGCAGAGAAATGGTTGAAAAAATACAGTACAACTCTTGATAACAGAACCTTTCTACTGAATAAACTGGTTTCTGTTTCTTATGAAAATTTACAGAATAACCTGTTTTTCACACCACATTACTTTATCAACGACTATACATATCCTGTAAGACTTAATAAAAAGTATATAGAAGTATTTATGCCGGATCTTATTGAGGACGAATGGAATGAACAGCATGATTCTGTAAAGGAATTGGAGGTTGAATACAGATAAAAGAAGAAAATTATTATAATAATTATACAAAGAGGAAGCCGAAAATCTAAAGAGTAGGCAAACAAATTAAAACAAATTTCTATGAAAAAATTACAAAAGCTGAGCTTAAATGCTATGAAAAACGAAATGAGCAGAAACGAAATGAGAGTTATTAAAGCGGGTTCAGGAGGTGAGCCAGGAACTTGTAACTGTAACTCACAGTACTGCTATATGAATGGTATGAGAGCTATATGTGGCGGTGGATGGCCAGCAAAATGCTGCTAATCAATCAAAAATAACTTATATTTTTTCTGTAATTGCAATTCTGCAATTACAGAATTTTTTTAACCTATGAATACACCAAGTTTAGTTTTAATTACATGCTGGTATGGTAAATATCCATGGTATATGCCCTATTATCTGCATTCTTGTGCTTTTAATCCAAGTGTAGATTTTGTGATTATAACTGATAATACAGAGGAGGTAAAAAACTTACCCTCAAATGTAAAAATAGTCCATAAAAATCTGAAAGATATCATCTGCGATACATCTGATAAACTTGGGTTTCCAATCAACATAGATTATCCTTATAAGCTGTGTGATTTTAAGCCTGCATATGGTTTTATGTTTCCTGAACTTATAGAAGAGTATGACTTCTGGGGGCACTGTGATCTCGATCTTATTTACGGAGATATAAGAGCTTTTTTTACCAATGAATTTCTCGATAGCTATGATTATATAAGTGTAAGAGATGATTATACCACCGGATGCTTTGGTCTGTACAGGAATAATGAACTGATGAATACATTCTTTAAAAGAAGTAAAGACTATAAAAAGGTATTTTCTATGCCGGATCACTTCTGTTTTGATGAATGTAATTTTGTTTGGGACGATCTAGCAGAAGGTATTCCTATTTTCGAAATTGAAACAGAAATTGAAAGTTTTACCCATATCATGAAAAATGCTGAAAGAGAAGGAATTCTCAGAACTCATTTTGATTTTATTCTTATGGAGGGCTATACGGGGAGAGTAAAATTTGATAATGGAAAAGTTATTTATAAAAACAAATATGAGGCAATTATGTTTCATATGTTTTGGCTTAAAAAAGTATACAACCCCGAAAAAGTACCTGCAAAAATCCCCAACAGGTATAATGTAAGCCCCACTAGAATTTATTGGTAGTTACTGTACTACTAATTAAAAAATAATAGCATGAAAAAATTACAAAAAATGAGCATGAATGTTATAAAGAATAACATGAGCAGAAAGGAAATGAGAGTTATTAAAGCAGGATCGGGCCCAACATCATGTAACTGCCAGGCAGTGATGTGTCTAGTCCATGGGAGTATCGAGGCTTATTGTGGACCTTCAGGAGTGATCTGTTGCTAATCATTTTATGAAAAGAAAAAGAGAGAACCTTATATTGTTCTCTCTTTTTTATTATTTAAAACCAATTGTTTGTACTTTTTTTGATAGATACCAAGGGTAAGATCTGCTGTTTTAAAATAATGTTCAATATTTCCATTAATATTATTCTCTGCAGTAATATCAGAATATCCGAAATCTTTCTGAACAGAGACAAAAGGGTATAATACCATTTTATGAGCTGACAGTTGTGATAAAAAGTTATCTGCAGTGTCTTCCGGGCCAAAGTCTGCATTGAGTATATGATCAAAAAAACGACTGTATACCACCATAAACTGGGTACACCAGAAATGATTGATCCAAAACCTGTTTTCTGTAATAGGAACAACAAATCTAAAGCCTCCTCCAATGCCTCCGGCCAGGATATCAGCACCCTGCTCATTAGATTGTATAATATTATTTATAAACGCATCTCTGTCATAATGTTCTGTAAAAACATGGTCATCTTCTACAATGATAATCACATCATCTTCGTTTTCAATAGCAAGAGATACCGTTTTTTTTATGCTTTCCCAGAGGCCTACATTCCCTGTCTCATGCATACATGCCTCTACAATTTGGCAGCCAAATTCCGGTCTGCCTTCAAACTCTTTTAACACACTTTCCCTTCTGTCTTCTCTATGTTTCAGATTGATAATGTAAGTGGGGATCATAATTTCTGAAAAGTTGTTATGGCTCATAGCTGTAGTATTTTTTTATTTGGGAAAGTTCATCAAGAAAAACTTCCGGATTGTCATATAAATATTGAAAATCAGTGGTGTTTTCGAATGATTGAAGGTTTCCGTCATCTTCAAACTGAGAAATGAATGGATGTATTACAAAGACGTCTTCCAGATGTGATGATAAAAAAACATCAAGAGGCAGCTTAGTATTGAAATTCCTTTGGAAGAAAAGAGAATATGTTTTTTTGAAAATAATCATGAACTGTGATCCCTTGAAACCATCAACCCAGAATATATGATCAGAAACTTCGATCACTTTTTCAAAGCTTAGGAGACCTCCAAGCAATAAATTACCGTCAAGTCTTTTTACCTTTTCAATACATTTTTCAAGATGATCTTGTGAAAAACCAGGACAAAACCGATGTTGAGAGGTTGAAATAATGATATAGTCTTCATCATCACTTTCTTTTATTACCTTTTGTATTCCTTCTATGAAACTTAAATGCTTGTCCGTGACAATAAATTCAGGTGTAAAATTTCTCTCTGCATAATGTTCTAAGGCACCAGAAAATTTTTCAGGATTTGAAGATAAAACAAATATTTTCTTCATAATGATTGGGTTTTCAGGATAAATTAGTTTTAATAAAAATAAATAAATCAGATTAAATGTCCAACAGCCTTCTGTGATAATTAACCTGCCCCAGATGATAGTCCAGATGAGCAAGCAGATGGATCAGAAAATAATCGGTGGTCATGGCACTTTCAAAAACAACCAATGGATATTCTTTTTTCAGGTCTTCATCGGACAATTGGGAAAGTACCGAATCTATCATTGCCGCAGTGGCTTTCACCTTTTCAATAAGTTCCGCTTTGGGAATATCCTTTGACGAAAACTCCAGGTCACGCTGCCTTACATATCCTGTGTTTCCAAGATGCGTTCCGATAAAATGATTAAGATTTCCCACCAGATGAAGGGCGAGGTTACCCGCAGAGTTGGCAATGTTTTTATCCGTTTTCCAAAGATTTTCTTCGCTTTGATAGGCTTCCAGTTCCGTTTTTAACTTATTTAAATCTCTGTTGTAAAGAGAACTTAGACTTTCTGTGATCATACCAGTTATTATTGTATTATAGTTTTAAAATATCCTTTAAAGTGTTTGTCAACCAAACTGTCAATATTGCATTTGTAATCTATAAAACCATATATGCTGTCATTTGTGGCGAATTTATGGCTGTTAAGAACTAATTTTTGACTAAAAATTTCAGATTTTATGAATTTTTCTTCCTTTTTTAAGGTTTTAGGATCAATATTTCTGATGTAAAATTGATTATTAAAAACTTTAATCAAAATGCCATTTCCAAAATATCCATTATTGTTATTCAATTTGATAGTAAGAGTGTCATTCAGGTATTGAGCTTTACATTTATAATCATTGAAAAAAAACGTTCCCTTACGAAAGCCATCCGAATAACTTGCAGTTTGAACAATATATGCTGTTCTTGTTTTGCTTTCAACAACTTCACTATTATAAAGCTTCAGTTCCGGATATTTTGAGAGAACTAGAATACTATCATGGTTAGGTAAGCTACTATCAACAGTTAAATTCCCAAAATTCTGCTCTTTTTGACAACTCAAAGCCATCAATAAAATACCTGAAAAAAACAAAAATAGTTTCATAAGAAACTATTTTTGTTTTTGAGCCCAAAGCTCCATTTTTCTGTTCAGAACGTCCAGCGGAAGACATCCCTGGCTTAAAACTTCATCATGGAAGCTTGCCAGATTGAATTTGTTTCCCAGTTCTTTGTGATATTTTTCTCTCAGCTCACGGATTCTTAAAGACCCTATTTTGTAGCCTAAGGCCTGACCCGGCATTGCCATATATCTTTCCACTTCTGCAGTGGCCGATGCTTCATCATAAGAAATGTTGCTTAAGAAATATCTGATCGCTTCTTCTCTTGACATTTTTCCGGTATGAAGTCCCGTATCTACTACAAGTCTTACTGCTCTCAGCATCTGATCGCTTAAATATCCCATCTTCTGGTAAGGATCAGTATATAAACCGAATTCAGGACCTAATGTTTCACAATAATGAGCCCATCCTTCACCATATGCTCCCAACCATCCGAATCTCATGAATTTAGGAAGCCTTGTATTTTCCTGCTGAAGAGAAACCTGATAGTGATGCCCCGGAATCGCCTCATGAAGGAAAAGAGATTCCATTCCCGAAGTAACATTAAATTTGGTAGGATCAGGAAGCGGAACATAAAATATACCTGCTCTTTTTCCATCCGGAGTTCCCGGCATATATTCTGCGCTGGCACTTGCCTCTCTGAATTTCTCCGTCTGTCTGATCTCAAACTTTGTTTTTGGCGTTACATTAAACATTGTTTTCAGCTTCGGAGTTATTTTAGTTAAGATCCCGTTGAATGCATTTAAAACTTCCTTAGATGTTTTAAAAGTCATTGCCTTTGGATCCGTCTTAACAAAAGTGATAAATTCTTCCAGAGATCCGGTAAAGCCTACCTGCTGTTTTACTTTCTCCATTTCTGCGCGAAGCATTGCAACCTGTTGAAGCCCGATCTTATTGATCTCTTCAGGTGATTTCTTTGTGGTAGTCCAGCTTTTTACATAATAGTTGTAGATCTCATTGCCGTTAGGAAGGCTGTTGTATCCGTCTGTATCCCTTGCTTTTGGCAGGTATTCTTTTTCTAAAAATGTTCCCATTTTAGTATAAGCCGGGATGATTTTTTTCGTAATAGCATCTTTGTAAAGTGCTGAGAATTTTTCTTTCTGAGCCTCTGTAAAGTTTTTAGGGAAATTTTTAATAGGTCCGTAGAAAATATTCTTTTCCATATCGGAAGTAGTGATTTCCTCAGCTCTCATCTGAGGAATCATTTTGATAACCAGTTTTTTAGGAAGCACTATTTTATTGTTGATTCCCTCACGGAAGTTGTCCGCAGCAGCATTCATCCACTCCGGAAATTTTTCCATTCTTTTCAGCCAGTCACTATAGTCCTTTTCGGTTTTAAAAGGCTGATTGCCCTGTCCGCTTCCATACAGTGGAAAAGTAAGTGGCAGCCCTCCAAACTGAGTGAAAGGAATATATTCCGGATGATAGGCATAGGCCTCAATTTTATCTTTTAAAGTATAATCCAATACATCATATACCACTTTATCCTCATCAGAAAGACTTTTGTAATCTACATGTTCCAGCTGTTTCTGTACAGAATTGTAGAATGTTACTTCTCCTGAGATAAAATCTTTATCAATATTGATAGGAAGCTGGTCGTTATATCTTGTATCTCCCTGTGCTGTAGCATCTAAGGGGTATAGCTTAAGATATTGCTCATAATAGTTCGAAGCGATAGAATCCAGGTTGCTGGGTGTCACTTTTGTAAGGGGAGAATCCGATTTTTTGCAGGAAGCAAGACCGATCATCAACCCTAATCCCAGAATACTTTTTGATAAAATGTTTTTCATTTCACAATCTTTATGAAAACAAAAGTAAGTATTATTGGGATATTCATGCTTATGGTATGCATTGATTTTAAAAAATTATTTTCAAAATCCTTTTAACTTTGAATCAATTTTTTATCTTTGTCTAAAACGTTTAACAATCATATTATTACAGCTCTTTTTTAAGAAAAAATGAAAGGGATTTTAAAAATTTACCATCCGGACGAAACGCTAAAATACAATATCAGAAATACTTATTGTAAGGCCGTTTACAGCAACCAGCAACATTTTTTAGAGGTTGAAGTGATTACGGATGACAGTTTGGATCACGTGGACGATGATTCATTACAGTACAACTTTCCGCAGCTTTCACTTGAAGTTTTTGATTTTCCTATCGAATCGGCGGAAATAGAAGGGAAGACCATCATCATCAATGACTCTGATGAAGAAACCTATACAGAAGTAGATCTTTTTGATGACGAAGATGCCTATATCTATGATAATGAGCTTCTTTTTGAAAAAAACGAAGAAGGGGAGCTTCAGGTTATCTGGAAAGGAACTATTGATGACTTCTATACCGGATCAGATACACCGATCCCTTTTAGATTAAAATGCGAATTTAAACAAGATGATATTGAGGTAGAAGAAGACTAACCGAGCTTCTGCCTTTTTAACTGTAGATTTCTTTTCAAATTATTTTTTGGAAAGAAATTTGCTGTTTGTAAAATTGTAACAAATTTTAAGTTGTTTTTAAGCAATTTTTAAGAGTTCAATTCATAATATTCTCCTACATTTGTCGTTGAAATTTAATAAAATTTACATTTAATGCTGTTAACGGAACTTTCTCAGATTTTATTCGCACAAATCACTACCCCTGCAGTTGCTGCAGACAACTTGGAGTTCTCATTCTGGAAAATTATGTTCCATGGAGGAGCTTTCGCTAAAATAGTGATGGTCACTGTATTACTATTGGGAGTGTTTTCTCTATACCTGTTTTTTGAAAGGTTTTTCTTTATCAAAAGGCTGACATCGAAAACAGATTCCAACTTCATGAACAATATCGAAGACTTCATCAAGGCTGGAAAAATAGAGGCAGCAGCAGATTACTGCAAAACCCAGAACTCTCCGGAAGGAAGAATTTTAGAAAAAGGAATTTCAAGATTAGGACGTCCCGTTTCTGATATTGTAAGTGCTATGGAATCACAGGCACAGGTAGAGGTTGCCAATATGGAAAAAAACCTGAACCTTTTGGCTGTCGTACCGAGTATCGCACCAATGCTGGGACTTCTCGGAACAGTAATCGGGATGATTATTGCTTTCTTTAATCTATCTCATGCAACAGGATCATTCTCTCCGAAAACACTTTCAGAAGGTATTTATACCGCTTTAGGGCAGACCGCTGTAGGTTTGGCTGTAGCGATTCCTGCCAACTTCTGTTATAATATTCTACTGACAAGAATTGATAAATTTGTCCTGAAAGCCCAGAATATGTCAGGAGAATTTTTAGACCTTATCAACAAACCTTTATAAATCTTTCTTACGATGAAAATTCAAAGAAGAAATAAAGCGAATCCGGAATTCAGTTTAGCAGCGATGACAGACGTTATCCTGTTGATGCTGATTTTCTTTATGATTACCTCTTCGGCGGCCAATCAAAGTGCCATCGATGTGAATCTTCCGAAAGCCGGGGCAGTTGATGATAATATTCCCAATCCTTTAACGGTAAGCATCAAGCCGGACGGTTCATTTTTTGTAGATGATAATCCTGCCAATAAAGGAGAATTGGAGCAAATTATTGTAGATAAATTAGCCAGCCAGACCAATAAATCATTTACGATCAGAGCTGATGAAAACACATTGCATAAAGATGTTGTTTTTGTGATGGAAATTGCTGAGAAACATAAATTTAATATTGCTATTGCAACCGTTAAAGACAAATAACATATCCGGATTTCCGGAAAGAATTACGTTTTAAGATGAAAAGCTATACAGCAAACAGAAACGAAGAAAATAAAGACAGAGTAAAGAGCGCATTGCTTTCTATTCTCATCTGGGCTGCTATTCTGCTTTTTGTTTTTTTGTATAAATTAAAACCTGAACTGGATAAAGATCCTGAAGTGGTTACTACCATGCTGGTTAATTTTGGTGATAACAGAAATGGAAAGGGAATTGAAGAACCTGCCGAACAGCCGGGAAGCCTTGCCGCTGCAACTGAAGAAGTGGCACCCGAACCTGCAGAAACTCCGGTTCCGGAAACAAAAACAGTTATAAAACCAGAACCAGTACCAACTCCGGAGCCAAAGAAAACAGAGGTTAAAGAGAAGGTTATTACAGGAAACAATTCAAAAACAACCGTTCCTAAAAAAGAGGAATCCAAAAAAGCTGAGAAAAAAGAAGCAACCAGCACAAGTGCTTCTAAAAATACTAAAAAATCCGGAGCGACCACTGCCAATTCAAAAACAGGAAATGGTGACGGAAAAGGAACCGCAGCGATAGGCAACCTGATTAAAGGCAGAGGAACTAAAGCCGGAAGCCAGGGAACCGGTGATGGTATCGGAAATGCGGGAGATCCTTTAGGCGGTGATGGAAACGGTGACAGTAAAGTAGGAATCGACAGAAAACTGGTTGGTTATATTCCGGGAACAATGGGAAGAGGCGGAGCGCAGCCCTCACACAGTTGTACGGCAAGCGGATCGATTACCATTGCTTACACCGTAGATAAAGCGGGAAATGTAGTGTCCGCAAGAAGAGCCGGCGGGATTTCGGATCCTTGTGTCTCATCCACATCTGTGGCCTGGGTTAAGAAATATGTAAAAGCAGAAAAAGCCAATACATCTTCAACCGGAACTTACAAAATTACCTTCTAAAAATATAAAAGCACTTTATTCAAGTGCTTTTTTCAATTCATTTATTCTGTTGATGACCGGAAGGGCAAAAATACCACTGGTCTGAAGATAAAGCTCGTAGAATGTCTTTGCTTTATCCTGAAAATCTTTGTTCTGATCATGTCTGCTGTTGAAATAAAATAGATTTCCCAGCATTTCATAATAATCTTTGTGATCTCTTTCCTGTCTTTCATTCACAATCGCGATCATTTCTTCCTTGGTTTTAGAAGCAACCTCTGTGAAGTTCATTTTGAAAATATCTCTCATCAACGTATCAAAATCCAGTTCTTTCTGCATTAAACTTTCTTCAGGTTTGTCGAGAATCAATTTTTCTAATGCCTGAGTTAATTGGCGGATGAGTCTTAAGGTGAATTCTTTATCTGTGATCATAATGGATTTAAAGTTTTAAGTTTAATGTTTAAAGTTAATAGCATCTGCTCAACCTGCAGATTTCATTAAGCAAAGAATAAGTAAGCTAATGCAATGGCAGTGATAACGCCGACTAAATCGGCCATAAGCATGGCAATTACCGTGTATCTTGTATTCTTAACGGCTACGGCGCCAAAATATACTGCAATCACGTAGAACGTCGTATCTGAGCTTCCCTGAAGCACTGCGGCTAATTTCCCCTGGAAACTATCAGCTCCGAATGTTGTCATCGTATCTACCATCATTCCTCTGGCTCCTGAACCGGATAAAGGTTTGATCAATGCAGTTGGAAGTCCATCCACAAATCTCGGGTCCATATTGGCAATATTGGCTACCCACTTCATTCCGTCAATGATGACATCAAATACACCGGAAGTTCTTAATAACGAAATCGCAATTAACATCCCAACGAGATAAGGAATAATTTTAACACAAGTTGTAAAACCTTCTTTTGCCCCTTCAATAAAGGCATCAAAAACGTTGATCTTTTTATAAACGGCTCCTAATACAATCGCAAGGAAGATAAAGAGAATCAGACCATTGCTTAATACTTTACTGAAATCATCCAGTTCATCTTTACTCAATTGTACAAGATACAGTACCAAAAGGGCAATAATAGCCGAAATTCCGCCTACATAAGCGATTACTACCGGACGGAGAAGATTGATTTTCTGGTATAAAGAAATAATAATCATCGCAGCTAGTGTAGCGGCAAAAGTGGCAATCATACATGGCAGGAAAATATCTGTAGGGGTTTTTGATCCCATAGAGGCTCTGATGGCAATAATCGAGACCGGGATCAATGTCATCCCTCCGGCATGAAGACACAGAAACATAATCTGTGAATTGCTGGCGGTATCTTTATTGGGATTTAAGGTCTGAAGGCTTTCCATGGCTTTTAAACCAAAAGGGGTTGCTGCATTATCCAATCCCAGAAGATTGGCGCTGAAGTTCATCAGCATATGCCCGAATGCAGGGTGATTTTTAGGAATATCAGGAAATAACTTAGAGAAAAACGGCTGAATCAGACGGCTTAGAAGATTGATGCCACCTGCTTTTTCAGCAATGCTCATGAATCCCATAAATAAAGTCATGATTCCGATAAGACCAAGACAGATCTTCACCGCCGTTTCAGAGGTTCCGATGACACCATCGGCTTCCTGAACACGATAAACATTTACATTTTGTTTTAAAGAATCTGTTTTATAGTGAATTCTGCTGTCTGCAAAATCATTCTTTTTCATCAGGCTGTCTCTTACAATAGGAGAGAGGCTGCTCACAGGTTGTGATGCAATCTTCACTGTATCACCTCCTTTTCCCACCACCATATCATTGAAAATGGTTTTGTAGTTACCTGACGAAACGTATTTTATACTGGCAATGGCAATGGCAATGATAATGAAAGCCGACCAAATTCTGCTGAGAACCATCTGATTGATTTAATTGTTTAAACTTATCAAAAATACTTTAAACCACAAAAATAACTAAAGTCTTTTGTTATTCTGTTGCCAAAGAGAAATAATGATGGCTTCTAATCTTAAAGTATATTGTTAACGCAATGCACGCAAAGGTTTTTAATGATGAAGTTTGATTTTTCGTTCGCAAAGGCGTTCGCCCTAAGCAAAGGCATTGATTTAAGTAATATTGCTGAATGAAATGCCCTTGCGGACGGAAATATGCATAAAGTTTTTAAATTTTCCTTGCGATCCTCAGCGTTTAAGATAAGATGATTTATTTACTCCTTCAGGTAAACAAGGTGTCCTTCAAAATCATCATCCAGATTTTTCAGAACCTTAGCTTCATCCATTTTTTTGATTAATGCATCTACAAAGAAGCTTTTTTCAAAAAACTGGCGGTGAATTCCCGGTAAAATTTCCATGAAATAATCCATTCCGATTTTGTTGTTATGGAGATCCATTTTGGTTTCCAAAGGCTCATTCGGGAAAAGCTCTTCATGCATATCTGTTATTCTTTTGCAGAAATCAAGTGCTTTTTTCGGAGAAGAAATTTTACAGCAGTACATCATAATGAAGCAGCACCAAAGCGCATGTCTGAATGCGTTTCCAATTCCATTGTTGGAGGCTGTATCAGGAAATTTTTTCTGTGCAATGGTAAACGCTTTTACTGTTGCATAAAAACTCAGTAAAGCGAAAAGAGGATGGGGAAGAACAAGTGATAAAAGACGGATAATCTTTTTAAAACTCATGCTTCTGATGGTATTGAAAAATATCTTAAAAGTCCTCATAAATAAAAATCTCTCCCTAATTAGAGAGAGATTGTATTGTTTTTGTTACAGATGCTATGCTTTTACAGTTAATAAATTAACTGTTTTGGCAACAGTATCCTGAATTTCAGTTCTTTTTACGATGAAATCTACAAATCCTTTTTCCTGTAAGAATTCTGATGTCTGGAATCCTTCCGGTAGATCTCTACCAATCGTTTCACGGATTACTCTTGGTCCTGCGAAACCAATCAGTGCTCCCGGTTCTGCCATAATAATATCAGCGGTCATTGCGAAAGAAGCAGTGATTCCTCCGAATGTAGGGTCGCAAAGGTAAGCGATGTATAAAAGTCCAGCTTCAGAAAGCTGAGCTAATTTAGCCTGAACTTTTGCCAGCTGCATCAAAGAGTAAGTCGCTTCCTGCATTCTTGCTCCTCCAGACTGACAGATAATCATATACGGAAGTTTGTGTGCAATACAGTAATCTACTGCTCTTCTGATCTTTTCACCCATTACAGAACCCAATGATCCACCGATGAAAGCAAAATCCATACATGAAACTACCATTTCAGTTCCTTTTACGGTTCCTACAGCGTTTCTGATAGAGTCTGTAAGCTTTGTTTTAGCTTTTACTTCTTTCAGACGGTCTTTATAAGGCTTTGTATCTTTGAAGTTTAAGATATCAATACTTTCAACATTGGCATCCAGTTCGGTAAATTTACCACCGTCAAAAAGGATGTCAAAAAATTCTGCACTTCCTATTCTTACATGAAATCCGTCTTCAGGAGAAACATAGTTATTTCTCTTTAGTTCATCATGTTCCACTACTTTTCCGGATGGAGTCTGATGCCAAAGGCCTTTGGGAACGTCTTTTTTCTCATCAGTAGAAGTGGTAATGTTTTTTGCTTTTCTTTTAAACCAGTCGAATGCCATTTTTGCTTGTATTAATGTATAAATGTAAAAAGTACCAATGTAAATGCATTTCTATGAATACTTTTTACATTGGTACAAATGTACAGTTCTTATTTTAAAGTATCTACGTTATTTAAATCTTCAAATGCTTTCACCAATCTTGCAGAGAATGTGTCCTCACCTTTTCTTACCCAAACTCTTGGGTCATAGAATTTTTTGTTAGGTTTTTCTTCTCCTTCAGGGTTTCCGATCTGAGCTCTTAAATAATCAATATTGTTTACCATATAATCTCTGATACCTTCTGTGTATGCAAACTGAAGGTCAGTATCAATGTTCATTTTGATAACTCCGTAGTCGATAGCCTCTCTGATCTCCTCTAAAGTAGATCCTGAACCTCCATGGAATACAAAGTTGATAGGCTTGGCAGCTGTTCCGAATTTTTCCTGAACATATTTCTGAGAATTGTCAAGGATTTTCGGCGTAAGAACTACGTTACCTGGTTTGTAAACTCCGTGTACGTTACCAAAAGCAGCAGCGATTGTGAAGTTATCAGAAATAGCTTTTAATTTTTCATAAGTATAAGCTACGTCTTCAGGCTGAGTATATAATTTTGAGTTATCAACATCTGAGTTGTCAACACCATCTTCTTCACCTCCTGTTACCCCGATTTCTACTTCAAGAGTCATCTGAAGCTTAGCCATTCTTTCGAAATATTTAGCAGAAATTTCAAGGTTTTCTTCTAAAGACTCTTCAGAAAGGTCCAACATGTGAGAAGAGTAAAGAGATTTTCCTGTCTGCTTGAAGAATTCTTCGTTAGCATCCATCAATCCGTCGATCCAGGGAAGTAATTTCTTTGCACAGTGGTCTGTGTGTAGAATTACCGTTGCTCCGTAAGCTTCTGCAAGAGTGTGAATATGTTTTGCTCCAGCAATTGCTCCTAAGATTGCAGACTTTTGTCCGTCATTGCTTAATCCTTTCCCTGCATTGAAAGCAGCCCCTCCATTTGAAAACTGAATAATTACAGGAGCGTTTAATTTCGCTGCAGTTTCCATCGTAGCGTTTACGTTGCTTGATCCAATTACGTTTACTGCAGGTAATGCAAATTTGTTTTCTTTAGCATACTGAAAGATATCAGTAACTAACTGACCTGTGGCAACTCCTGCCGGAAAAATTCTGCTCATGTTTTACTTTTTATTATAAATTTATTAGGTGTTTTAATTTCGTGTAAAGGTAATCATTTTTAAGAAATTACTAGTTTCTTTTATCTCTGCCCCAAAGGAGCTTCTGACGGATGGTTTCATAGAAACTCAAACTGTTGGGCTGCACCAGAAGAAGTTGGAATTTTGCCTTTTTAATGATGATTTCCTTGTCGGTTTCTATATGTATCAGTCGGGAGTCTAAAGAAAGAGAGTATTGTGGTACACGGCTTTCCACCCTGAATTTTATTTCTACTTTATCATTCACAACCAACGGCCTCACATTCAGATTGTGAGGAGCAATAGGAGTAATGACAAAATTTTCATTATTGGGAGAAATGATAGGGCCTCCGCAGCTCAGAGAGTAGGCGGTAGAACCTGTAGGTGTTGAAATGATCACGCCGTCACCCCAGAATACATTCAAAAATTCGTCATTGATATATGAGTCAACGGTAATCATGGAGGTTGTTTCTTTTCGGGAAACGGTAACGTCGTTTAATGCGTAAGGAAAAACTCCCTCCAGTTTTGGAGAAACCACTTCAATGACAGAACGGCGGCTTGTTTTTACATTTCCTTTTAAGATGGAATCCAGTTCCTTAAAGGCTTCTTCTTTTGTGAAAAAAGCTAAAAATCCAAGTCTTCCTGTATTCACTCCTACCACCGGAATTTCAAGATCTTCAATAAATGTCAGAGAGTTGACAATGGTTCCGTCTCCACCAAAAGTGAAAAACAGATCCACTTCCTTATCCAGAAGATCCTGTTTGGAATTGAAAGTTTCGAATATTTTTGAAAACTGAAGTGCTTCAGCCATTTCATCATACAGAACAGATTTTACATCTCTTGCTTCAAGTTCAGAGATAAACTTACTTAAATATAGAAAAGTATCAAGATCCTTTTTCTGAGAATATATGGCTGCCTTCATGTTATATTTCTATGAATTTTTGTAAAAAACCATAACGGTCTTTAAACAGATCGGTTTTCTCATCAGAATAATATTTTTCAACGATTCTGTAGTCATACCGGTCAAAAGTAGCGTCTATCGAGGCCAGGTTTTCATTGCTGATCTTTATGGTGACCTGAACTACCTCTTCAGACATAAAGCTTATAAACCCTCCGTAAAACTTCGAATTGTTGCTTTCTACAATGTTGGTAATTTCCGTCATAGAATATTTTCTGGCCGGAGTTTCTACGGTGAGAATAGCTCCTGTTTCTGAAAATAAAGGATAACGGGAAAGGTCCTGAAAAACATCTTCACAGGTAATATACCCAAGATATTTCTCATTTTTATTAATCACCGGAATCACATTGCTGCTGAAGGTATAAAACAGACGGATACTGTCCATAATATTATTGTCCTCCAGAATGGCAAAACGTTCAATCTGGTGCTCCAGATCCTTCAGTGTTCCGCCATCTTCCTCATACAGGAAATCCATGGCAAGAGCTCCGTAGAAGTGATGGGATTTTTTGATGAAAACATGGGAATATCCAAAGTCTTCCAACATATTTCTGGCCGACTCTATAGAGTCAGACAGGCTAAAACACGGAAAGTCTTTTGAGATATAGTCCTTGATAAACATTGTGCTAATTTATAAAAAATTAAATGAAACTTTTTCTGAAAACACGACTTTTTTTAAGATGAAACAAAAAAAGTGCCGTCAAAATTTGTTTGTAAAAAAAAATAAAGTACCTTTGTCGCCTTTCATTTTTACTTTTTATTAGATTTATTTCAAACTGCACTGTCTACTAAGGACATATGCAGTTTTTTTATTTTAATGCTTTTGCAAATTCCCACATCACAATTCCGGCGCACACACTTACGTTAAGAGAATGCTTTGTTCCAAGCTGTGGAATTTCTAAAAATACATCAATATTCGGGAGAACCTCATCGCTGATTCCTTCCACTTCGTTTCCTAAAATTAAGGCATATTTTTTTGATCTGTCGATGGTGAAATCGGTAATAAGCCGGCTTCCTGTAGTCTGCTCAATCCCGATAATTTCGTATCCTTTGCTTTTCAGATCAGCAATCGCGTTATTGGTATCTGCGTCATGAGACCAGTCTACACTTTCCGTGGCTCCCAATGCCGCTTTATGAATCTCCCGATGGGGCGGCTGCGGTGTAATTCCGCAAAGGATTATTTTTTCAATTAAAAACGCATCTGCCGTTCTGAAAGCTGCACCTACATTGTGCATACTTCTGATATTATCTAAAATGATGACCAACGGAATTTTTTCAACCTTCTTAAATGTTTCTACATCTATTCTGTTAAGTTCTTCCAGTTTTAGTTTCTGTACCAATTGTATTATTTTGTTGAGATTAATTTTCCGTCTTTATAGACCTCTGTTTTTTCTATGCTTCCGTCTTCACGGTAATGAACTCTGTTGCCGTTTCTTTTATCGTTGGCAAGTTCAGTTTCACGCTGTAATTTTCCAGATGGATAAAAAACTTTCCACTTTCCGGTAGCCAGCCCGTTGTCATAATGGCCAATATCTTTTATTGATTTTCCATCTTCATGAAAGGTCTTGCTTTCACCCTGTAATTTATTGAATTTATAATTGGAAATTTCAGTTATTTTACCTGCAGGAGAATAAAAAGTGGCGGTAAGACTGTTATCATAAATATTCTTCTCCCCATTTCTGAAAACTTCCTTGGAAGTAAGAACTCCATTTTTATCAAAATACGACCATTCTTTTACTTTGTATCCTTTTTTATATTCTCCTTTCGACTGCACTTTTCCGTTATCATAATAAAAAACAGCATCGCCATCCAGTTTCCCTTTTTTCCATTCCACGGTATTTTTTACCTGGCCATTGTCATAAAATTCTTTACAGGCCCCTTCCTGTAATCCGTCTTTATATCCACAAGGTTTCTGTGCCGTGATCAGGACAGAAGTGGAAAAAAACAATAGAAACATGTACTTCATAGCTATTTTTAATTCAAAAATAGTAAAATACTTATATTTGACTCAAAAATATACTATGAAAAAATTATTCACATTATTCATATTAATATGGGGATTTATTTACCTGAGTGCACAAAATACTTATTATCCTCAAGCTTTTTTTGATAAAAAGCTCGCAAGAGACATGCTTGGATTTGGAAACTCTACCATTGAAGGAGTGGCTTCTACCAAACAAAAAAACAACTGGGGAATCAAACCGTTACTTGGAGAAAAGCATTATGCTCCCAAAGGTACGGTTGTCATGCTTTTTCCTGTTACTCCTTATTTTGAGGAATTTTATAACATGAGAAAGAAATATGAAAATAAAAAAACCACCGTATATATGTCAGAAGAGGCTTTTAAATACAGAGTGGAAGCTTTAACCGATGACCATGGGAGATTTAAATTTGAAAAACTCAAACCCGGTAAATATTATCTTGAAACCATTGTCAACTTTACGGCAACGGCAAGTTACCAGCAGCAGACAGGAACCTCAGATGCTTATAACGGCTATGGAGCCTATCTGTATTCCACTCCTATATACAGCACATTTTTCTACGGATATTCTGCTGCCAACAGGGAAAGCAAATTTGTAGAGATAAAACAGGATGGCGAACTTAAAGAAATCAAGCTTTAAAAGCTTGATTTTTTATTTTCTGATCATAATCTGCTGTACATTTTTCTCAATGTTCTGAGCTAAGGTTTCCATAGGAATATCATTTTCATCATTATTGAACGGGTCTTCAATTTCTTCTGCAATAAGCTCCAGACTCATCAAAACATAATACACAAAAACAGTAAGCGGAATCATAAAAAGCCCGATCGTAATAACGTACGCAATTGGCAGCGCAAAAACATACAGAATAATAAACTTCTTGATGAAAGAAGAATAGGAGTAAGGAATCGGAGTATTTTTGATTCTTTCACAACCTCCACATACATCCAGAAATCCTGAAAGCTGGGTATCTAAGTACAGCATTTCAACTTCAGAAACTTTTCCTTCTTTTTTTAATTGATTCAGTTTATGGCTTAATAGAATAACAATTTCACTTGGTCCATGGTTTTTCAACGAGCTTTCAATTTCAGAATAATCTTCATCCAAAGCCAGCCTTGTAGATTCCTTGGAAAGGTGTTTGGCTAAAAAGTGCGGGAAATATTTTAAATATCTGGCAATCTGCTCAGCATCCTGGCGGTTATCACCAAGAATAGTATTGATTTTTATCGCAAAGTTTCTCGTGTCATTCACCAGTTTTCCCCAAAGTTTTCGACCTTCCCACCATCTGTCATAGGCCGTATTCGTTCTGAAAACCAGCAAAAGTGAAAGCACAAAACCCAGCAAAGAATGGATCATACCTACATTGCTCACTCCAGATTTTGTGGTAAGGTGCAAATATTCAACTTCCAGATACTGAATTCCCCATGAATACAGCCCTACAAGAACCATACTCGGAAAAAGAATTTTTAAAGTATCACTTTTGTGTAAGCTGAAAAGGATTTTAATGAAATGTTTGGTATTGTAGACTCTCATAAATTCACTTATTACTACAAATATAAATTTTTCATATGAGCTCTGCCAATAAAATAAGGAAGTGTGAAGCAGGAAGAGGGAAGTTATTGAAGCCGAAGGTCTAAGTCATTTCATAAAATCTTTTTATGAAATGATGTATAGGCGTTTACAAACAAATATTAACTTCCAGCATACATCCTCCAGCTTCCCCCGATTTTAATCTAAATTTTCTCAGGTTTCAAAAAAACACTATTTTTATTTCGCATTAAATACAAAGTAAATGATCCTCGAAAACGTAGATATTGTAGATGATATCAGTAAAGAAGATTTTCAGAAAAATTATTTTAAAAAGCAGAAACCTCTTTTAATTAAGAATTTTGCCAGCCGGTGGGAAGCTTTTGACAAATGGAATCTTGCCTATATCAAAGAAAAAGCAGGAGATCAGGAAGTTCCTTTATATGATAACAAACCGGCTGATGCCGCCAAAAGTTCCGATGCTCCGGTGACTCGGATGAAAATGAAGGACTATATTGATACCATCAAAAGCAAACCTTCAGATCTGCGAATTTTTTTCTATATCATCACAGACAGGCTTCCCGAGTTACTGAAAAATTTCACCTATCCTGATCTTGGAATAAAGTTCTTTAAAAGACTGCCGACTTTATTTTTCGGTGGAAGTGAGGCTCATGTTTTAATGCATTATGATGTGGATTTAGGTGATTTTATGCATATTCATTTTGAAGGAAAGAAAAGGATTTTATTATTTGATCAGAAGCAGTCGCCCTTTTTATATAAAGTTCCTTTATCCGTTCATACCATTTACGAGGTTGATTATGAAAATCCGGATTACGAAAAGTTTCCGGCATTGAAATATGCCAAAGGATACGAAATTTTCATGGAGCATGGTGATGCCCTCTTTATTCCAGGAGCATTCTGGCACTTCAACAGATATCTTGAACCTGGGTTTTCCCTTTCTTTAAGAGCGCTTCCAAATAAGCCAAACGTTTTTGCCAATATGCTCTATCATGTTTTCATTATGAGGTATACAGATAAGCTGATGCGAAAACTTTTCAAAGCTAAATGGGTGAATTACAAGCAGAAATGGGCTTACAGAAAAAGCTCCGAAGCTTTGGAGAAATATATGAAAGCAGGAAAATAAAATGGGCTGGAAGAGGGAGGCTGGAAGTTGGAAGACTCTTGACAGCCTTGTTACAACTTAAATGCCTTTTAAAAGATGATCAGTCATTACATGACGAATAGAAACTTCCATCTCCCAGCTTCGTGCTTCCAGCTTATTTATTAATAAGGCCGAAGATGGTTGCATCTACAAATTTCCCTTTTTCAAAGAAATAATCTTTCAACGTCCCTTCTTTGCTGAAATTTAAAGAAGTCAACAGTCTTTCAGAAGAAATATTGGAAGGATCTATGAAAGCATCTACACGGTGGAGCCTCATAATTTCAAATCCATAGGTCAGAATCGGAAGAATCGCTTCTTTCATATAGGATTGCAGCCAGAATTTGGGATTGAGTTCATAACCAATTTCAGCCCGGAAATGTTCTTTGTACCAGTTGTGATACCCGCAGGTTCCAATAACTTTTCCATTCGATTTCAGTTCCAGAGCCCATCTGAAACCTTTTCCTTTTTCGAATTCACTGTTAAAATGCTGGATAATGCGCCGGGAATCATCTTCGGTTTTGAAGGTTTCCAGGTCATAATATTCCATAACTTCATCCAGAGAAAAGTATTCAAACAGGTCCTGGGTATCATTAAAAGTAAGCTGGCGCAAAATAAGCCTTTCAGTCTCTAAGACAGGAAATTCCATAGATAATGTGATTTGACAGGCGAAAAGTACGATTAATTACTGATAAAGAAAAGTCGGGAAGATTAACCCTTAAACAATTCTATTACCCTGAATTTATTTTTTTAAATTTGGGGCTCATTTTTTACTATGGCAAAAACGAAGAAGGAAACTCCATTAATGACTCAGTATAATACCATCAAGGGTAAATATCCGGATGCGCTTTTACTTTTCAGAGTGGGAGACTTTTATGAAACTTTTGGGCAGGATGCCGTGAAAACATCCCAGATTCTGGGTATTGTTCTTACCAAAAGAAATAACGGCGAAGGAAGTGTGGAGCTTGCAGGATTTCCGCATCACTCAATAGATTCTTATCTTCCCAAGCTGGTAAGAGCCGGGATGAGGGTTGCAATCTGTGATCAGCTGGAAGATCCTAAAATGGTGAAAGGGATTGTAAAACGTGGTGTTACTGAATTGGTTACGCCTGGCGTTACTTTCAATGATCAGGTTTTGAATTCCAAAAAGAACAACTTCCTTCTTTCATTACACAAGGAAAAAGAGAAGTACGGAATTGCTTTAGTGGATATCTCCACAGGAGAGTTTCTGGTAAGCGAAGGAAACCTGGAAAAGCTTTTGCACATTATCAATACTTTTGATCCGAGTGAGATTATTTTCCAGAGAAGCACCCAGATTCCGGAGCAGATCAAAAATAAAAATGCCTTTAAGCTTGAAGACTGGGCTTTCCAATATAATTTTGCCTACGAAAAATTAACAAATCACTTTAAAACCAATTCTTTAAAAGGTTTTGGAGTGGAAGGTCTTCCGCTGGCGATTACAGCAGCAGGAGCTATTTTTGCATATCTCGTAGAAGATACCCATCATAATCTGCTGGCTCATATTACGAAACTACAGATCATTCCTCAGGAAGATTATCTGATGATGGATAATTTTACCCTGAGAAACCTTGAAATTGTTTATCCAAGCAATCCTCAAGGGAAATCTCTGCTGGATATCATTGATAAAACATCTACTCCGATGGGAGGAAGATTATTGAGAAGGAGAATTATCCTTCCTTTAAAATCTGTGGATGAGATTATGAGGAGACTTTCCCTGATTGACTTCTTAAACGAAAATGATCCTCTGAAATATGAAATCTGCCAGCTTCTGAAATCAATTTCAGATCTTGACAGGTTAATGGGAAAACTGGCCGCAGAGAAAATTTCACCTAAAGAACTTGGGTATTTACGCCAAAGTTTAATTAATATCCATAAAATCAAAGCGTTATTGCATCCTCATGCAGATGTGCTGGCGTGGTTAGAGCCTTTATTTGATCTGGAAGAATTGATTAAATTCCTGCAGAATCATCTTAATGAAGAACTTCCGGTAAATATAGCCAAAGGAAATATAATCAAAGAAGGGGTTTCTGAAGAACTGGACCGACTGAGAAATCTTCAGAGCAAAGGACGGGGTTTCTTAGATGAAATGTGCCAGAGAGAGATTGAAAGAACAGGAATTACCAGCCTTAAAATTGATTTTAATAATGTGTTCGGATACTATATTGAAGTTCGGAACACTCACAAAGATAAAGTTCCCGATGACTGGGTAAGAAAGCAAACTTTAGTAAATGCTGAAAGATATATTACCGAAGAATTAAAGGAATATGAAAACCAGATTCTTGGTGCCGAAGAAAAAATAGGCGTTCTGGAAACGTCACTGTACAGAAATGTATGCGCAGAAACAATGGTTTACATCGATCAGATCCAGGGGAATTCCAATATCGTTGCCCAGCTTGATGTGGCAGCGGGATTGTCTGAACTTGCTGTATCTGAGAGTTATACAAAGCCTGTTTTGAATGACGGTTATGCTATCGATTTAAAAGAAGCAAGACACCCGATCATTGAAAATGCACTTCCGTTAGGAGAAAAATACATCCCGAATGATATCTTCCTGGATAAAGACTCCCAGCAGATTATTATGGTAACAGGGCCTAACATGGCCGGTAAATCGGCAATTCTGCGTCAGACAGCTATTGTATGCCTTCTGGCACAGATCGGAAGTTTTGTCCCTGCAAAACATGCGGAGATCGGGATGCTGGATAAAATTTTTACAAGGGTAGGAGCTACCGATAATATTTCTGCCGGAGAATCTACTTTCATGGTGGAGATGAACGAGGCAGCCAATATTCTGAACAATATTTCAGAACGAAGCCTGATCTTATTAGATGAAATCGGCCGTGGAACTTCTACTTATGACGGAGTTTCTATTGCATGGGCGATTGCAGAATATCTTCATCAGCATCCAACGCAGGCAAAAACATTATTTGCTACGCACTATCATGAATTGAATGAGATGACCGTCAATTTCGAAAGGGTGAAAAATTTCCACGTTTCTATTCAGGAAAATAAAGGAAATATCATTTTCCTGAGAAAGCTTGTTCCGGGCGGAAGCGAACACAGTTTCGGTATCCACGTCGCAAAACTGGCCGGGATGCCTGCTAAAGTGGTAAACAGGGCCAATGAAATTCTTAAAACACTTGAAGCGAGCAGAACTCAGGGAAGTGGAAGTACTTCTGAAAGTATCAAAAGAGTGACAGAAGAAAATATGCAGCTTTCATTCTTCCAGCTCGATGATCCTGTTCTGGAGAATATTCGTGAAGAACTGACAAAAATAGATATTAATACGTTAACACCGATTGAAGCTTTAATGAAGCTGAATGCGATAAAAAAAATGATTGGAGGGTAATCCAATCATTTTTTTTTAATGCTAAAAGTCTGATTAGCAGCAGTAACCGTCATTGCCCCTCGGGCCGATAATAAGGAAGTGGCTGACTCCTCTTAGTTTGCATAAACCTTCAGCGCAGGCAGCTGCCCCTCCGTTGATTTTCTTGAGCTCAGCTTTGTTGAGTTTCCTCGTTTTCAGGTTTGAATTTTTCATATTCCTTGTTTAAATAGTATAAACCTGGTTAACAACAAAATCCATCCTGCATACCGGGAACTCCGTATCGCTCTTCTCCGGTATTCGGATCTGTGCAGCTTATCACTCTTGGGCAGATTGGTCTGTTGGTTCCTCCGCTGATCTCTTTCAGCTCATTTTTACTCAATTTTCTTTTCTGATTTTTTGAATTTTTCATAATAATTTTAATTTGGTAAAAGCTAATTTACAAGTTATTTTAATAGCTACAAAATATTGTGATTCAAATTGTTAACTTTTTGCAAAAGATTCCTCCTTCACAAAAAAAGATTGAGGCCGCACCTCAATCTTTAGTATCTAACAAAGCTTTTGCTATTAACAGCAGTATCCGTTTCTTCCTACGGGCCCGATTACATATTCACCGTCCCCTCTGTCGCAAAGTCCTTCCGGGCATACAATAGGTCCGTTACCTCCGTTAATTTCTTTCAGTTCGCTTTTTGTTAATTTTCTTTTCTGAGCGTTTGATTTTTTCATGATGATTTGATTAGGGTTGTTGTTTTATTTAATTTGTATGCATTAACAGCAGAAACCGTCTTTTCCTACAAGACCCGGTACCGGTTCGACAGAGTCAGGCAGCATGCAGAATCCGCGCAGACACCTTGGAGAAAATGCTCCTCCGTTAATTCTTTTTAATTCACTTTTTGTAAGCTTTTTGGGCTGAATGTTTTGTTTTTTCATGGTAATTTAGTTTTTGATTCAACCCAAATATACAAAACCATTCATATAATTCCATCAATTGTGATAAAATTAACATATGTGTTAATGAAAACAAAAAGAGCGCCTTAAGCGCTCACTTGTATTATAAATGATTGTATTCGTAAGTGATCATTTCACTATTTGTTACCCCCGTTCCTGTCTTATTATAGTACGTTTTGACATTCTTTGTAGGATATCCGCTGCTATTATACTCATAAACGCATTTAAAGATTCCCCATTCCCCGCTTCCTGCTCCGTTGTTATAATTAAGAACATGATTATAACTTAGTATATTGTGTACGGACCCGTTTTCATCTTCCGTATCAATAATTTTTAAAAACCCTGTTATATTTTTAAAAGGGACATTTTTGGTATCATACACAATAGGTTGTAAAGCACCTGTTGCACTGTGAAAACCGCCTGTATTACTGGGTACTGATGCCGTTTCTGTCCAGCTGCTAAGAGAACCGTCGGCATTTAATGTGGCCGTTTTGCTGCCTGTTCTTACGGCTGAAGATCCGGTAAAGCTTGCTGTATAGGTGATCTTTACACTATTACCGGAAAGATAGTTATAATTGGTTTCTACCGTAGAAATAGTTCCGGACGTAAGGTAAGTCTCACTGTATGTTTTTTTGCTCAATCTGCTGCTTCCATCATAAACATATGTTGTTTTATAGCTGGTGCTTGAACCCGTTGTTACCTGCTGGGTAATCAGATCTCCTGAATAGCTGAAAGAGGTCACTTCACCATTGGTAATGTTTTTAATCTGGGAAATTTTTGAGCCATTGTAAGTATAGGTTGAGGTCTCGCCGTCAGCAACCATTTTTGTTACTAAAACGGGGCTGTTATCATTATTGTTTTGATTGTTGTTGGATGAATCTGTATCATCATTGCTGCTTGAGCAGGATGCCAAAAAGAATACTGGCAGTAGTAAATAAGCTTTTTTCATGGTTTTAATTTAAGCCGTAAAAATATCAAAAAAATGAATCAATGGACAAATAAATTATTCTTTTATAAGAAATTGATCCAATGGGTGAATTTTATTTTCGTATATTGATGATTTGTAGTTGTTTGTATTTTAAAAATGAAAAATATAGTAAAAATATTAGCCCTGTTTGTATGCTGCTCGGTTTTCAAAGCCCAGCAGATGGAAGTTTCTGTCGTAAAATATGAAGATCTGGAGAAGCGTATTGAGCTGGAACAAAATAAATTGCTTGTTGTGAACTTCTGGTCTACAACCTGCGGTCCATGTGTAAAAGAGCTGCCTCACTTTATGGAAGTAAATACTAAATATGCAGGTAATCAGATGTATAAGATGATTCTGGTTTCATTAGACAGGCTGGCTGATAAAGAAAGAGTAATAAAATTCATTAAAAATAAAAACCTTACTGCAGAAGTACTTCTGTTGGATGATATCAAAAGAATGAATACCTGGATTCCAAGGTTTGAAAAAGACTGGGACGGGAATATTCCGGTAACGCTGTTCTATAAAAACGGATCAAAAATCTATTTCAATTGCGGTGAAATGAGCAAAGAAGATCTCGAAAAAACAATTAAAGAAAACCTGTAATAAATAATCGATTATGAAAAACCTGAAAATTGTAATGACCGCATTTGTCGTTGGGCTGGGATTACTGAGCTTTACAACGAAAGATGATCATAAGACTACAGATAAGAGCGTGAATGTTTCATCTGTAAAAGGCTACGAAATAGGGGATGAAGCCACTGATTTTAAGCTTAAAAATATTGACGGGAAAATGGTTTCGTTAAGTGATTTCAAAAGCGCAAAGGGATTCATTGTAGTATTTACCTGCAATCATTGCCCGTACGCAAAGAAATATGAAGACAGGATTATTGAGCTGGATAAAAAATATAAAGCTCAGGGATATCCTGTAATTGCCATCAATCCTAATGATCCAAATGTACAGCCGGAAGACGGTTATCAGCAGATGATTGAAAGAGCAAAGCAGAAAGGATTCACTTTTCCTTATCTTGTAGATGAAGGACAGAAAGTTTATCCGCAGTACGGAGCAACAAAGACACCCCATGTTTTTGTACTGAAAAAAGAAAACGGAAAGAATATCGTAAAATACATTGGTGCTATCGACAATAATTATGATAACCCGAATGATGTATCAGAATACTATGCACAGGATGCCGTCAATGCTTTGATCAAAGGAGAACCGATAAAAACAGTGAAAACTGTAGCCATCGGATGTACAATCAAAGTAAAGAAATAATATATTTGTCTGTATAAAAAATCAGTGTTCCTTAAACACCGATTTTTTATGGCTAATCCCAATTTGAAATGAAAATCCAATTCAGTCTGAAATATTTTCTTTTGACCCTCTTTCTCTTTCTTGTGGAAGTGCTGATTGCCACCAAGCTCAGTGATATTTTCTTTGTGAGAGCTTATCTTGGAGATGTTATTGTGGTCATGCTTCTTTATACTTTTGTAAAGAGTTTTATAAAAGTAAATGATCAGAAACTGATTTTTGGAATTCTGATTTTTTCATTGATGGTAGAATTTGCACAATATTTCAATATTGCAGAAAAATTAGGCTTCCATCCTGGAAGCCTGATGTATATTGTCATTGGAAACTCTTTTTCCTGGATTGATAACCTTTGCTATGCCATAGGCTGCCTCATTCTCTATATTTTCGTAAAAATGACAAACAATGATGGCTTAACCTCAACCCCTAATCCCTGATTCCTAAAACCTATTCTCTATCTCCCAAAACTATCATATTTATCCTCTGCATATTTGGTAAATCGGTTCAGTAAAGCCACATTTTCTTTTTCCAGAGGAGAAAGATCATTGTCCACATTATTAAAAACAGGGATATACCAATCTGTCTGCTCAAAGAAATTTCTGTAGGTTTCTTTTTTGAAAGAGTAACCATGTCTTGCAAATACAGAGTTTTTGATGATCTCGAGATCCAGTTTTCTTAAATTTTTAAGATCTTTTTCTGTGAGTTTCTGCTTGGATGCATTCAGCCTGAAAATTGCTTCAGAGGCTATACGGTTTTTAGAGGTTTTATAGCTTTCTGTTTTTCCGGTTTCCTCATCGGTATATTTTTCGGTAAACTCTTTCGGGTTTGACCAGTCTACGAGGTCAGAATCCTTATCCAGCATGAAATTTGGGTTGTAAACAAATTCTTTTTTGGTCAGTTTAAGTGTTTTTGAAGGTGCTTTAACACTTGTTTTATCAAAAGCATTCCACTTTCCGGTTAAGCTGTCACCTTTTAATTTTACCTCAAACCTTCCGTCTGTTTTGTCATTGCCGGGTTCATCCAGTACAAAAGATGCCGTGGATTCATTGAAAACACCTCTGAACGGGCGCTGATTCCCATTTACAATACTTTGTCCGTAAACACTGTCTTTGGTGATTCTGTTGATCTTTAAAGAAATTCTTTTGTAGTTGCTGACATCATATTCTGAGCCGTCTGTTGGGTCAACAACCTTTTCCATGCCGGCAAATTCACCGGTATAAATTCCGTAATATTCTTTGTGAACCTCGGGGATTATCACAGAGTCTTTCTTTGCAGTCAGAGAATCTTTTCCTGATTCAGTAGTCTTTCCCTCTTTTTTGCAGCTTAACAGAGAAACTGTAAGCAGGGAAATCAATGTGTAATTTAGAGTTTTCATATAAGTTTTTTTGTGATTAAATATTCAATAATAAGGATGTTGGGAATCCAGCCCAGCCATGCAATGATCTGATAAACATCCATAGGATTGGGATGAAATAAATATACAATAATTACCTTCCACATTCTCAGGGTAACAGCAGATAACGTAAAAGCGAAACTCCGCCACATCCACTGTTTGTGCTCTTTAAACCTTTTCTTTCTGGCTAATTGATACGCTTTCAATGTTAAAAACCACCATAAAAATCCTAAAATAACAAAAGAAATTTTTGAAAGAAGTCCTCCGTTGGCAAAAATTCCCATGTAAATTCCTGAAGGTGCTGCAAAGATCAGAATGAGAAAAATATAAACTTTTCCCATATTCCTGTGGAAATTTTTGAATCCAAAATTCTTTCTGAGCATGGCAAGAAAACCAGAAAGAAGCACAAAAATGCTCGTGTAAACATGAGTATAGAAAAAAGAAAGATATTCCGGTCTTTCCGATACTTCTGTCTGTTTAATCATCAGAAAGCTGACTTCAGGATTATAAGGAATATATTCTAATGTAATCTTAAGCATCAGCCAAAAGAAATACCCGAACCCTAAAACTAAAAGGGTTTTAAAAAAGATAGATGTATTTCTTTTAGCAGAAAGCATTCTGATTATTCAAAATTAATAACGAAAGGAAGATTAAACCAAATCATTACAGTATTCCCCTTATATTCTCCGGGTTTCCATTGGGTTTTCATTGATTTCATCACTCTTTCTACTTCATGATTAAGGGATTCATTGTCTCCGGTTACGATAATCGTTTCAATATAACCTTTAGCATTGACAGAAAACCTTGCTTGTGAACTTGTTCTTCCTTTGGCTCCTTTTATTCGGTTCGTATTTATTTTTTGAGATACCTCACGCATAAATGCTGAAAGTCCTCCGGGATATTCTGCCTGCTTACTTTGTTCAGGAATAAACTTATCTCTGGAATGATCTTCTGTGGGTGGTGTTTTGGTTTTCTGCGTTTGTGAGAAGGCGAACCCAAATCCAAGACACAAAATGAATGCTAGTGTTTTTTTCATGATTAATATTATCGTATTCAGGTTATTTATTTTCAAAGAAATCAATGACTAATTCATTGAATAATTCCGGTTTTTCTTCGGGAACATAATGATTGGCATTGGGGATAATAGCTAATTGTCCTTTTGGGATAGATTCTGCGATTTTTACCGTATGTTCTGTTTTTATAAGATCATTATCACCAGCAATGATTAATGATGGGCACTGAATTTTACTCAGGTCTTCATACTTCCATTGGGGATACTTCAAATCCAGATTCAGAAGATCAATAAAGATATCATTTTTGTGGTCTTTATTGTCTTTAGTAAGGCTTACAAGCATTTCTTTCATGGATTTTAAATCATGATCTTTCACTCCTTCCGGAAAAATATTGGCTCCTGAACAGGCAATTTTGTCTACCATTTCGGGGTATTTCATGGCCATAGACAGTGCGAGAATTCCTCCGTCACTCCAGCCCAGAATCTTTGTTTTTTTGATGTTCAGCTTCTCTAAAAACTGTTTAATATCCTCTGTCTGAATATCAAAAGTAAGCTCTTTCGTTTTGTCATAAGTAGATCTTCCTCTTTCACGGCAATCGACAATGATCACTTTATATTTTTTAGCAAAGGTGTCTTTTTGATTCATAAAAGCACTGATAGATTGGCCATTACCATGAAGCATAAGTACAGGTTCTCCCTCTCCATAGGTTTCATAATATAATTTGATACCGTTAACATCCATAAATTTTCCTTCCGACATTGTTCCGATAATGCCACGACCTTTGATCAACAAAGACTTGCTGCCACTGAATGGTTGATAATCCGAAGCTTCAATGGTAAAATGTTTTACGTGCTTTATGTTCTGAGAATAGATTCCTTCAAACCAGCCGCCGGATGTGAGATCTTTCTCAAAGCCTGAGTTTTCCAAAGGGATTTCAATCCACTTTTTTGACTTTCCATCATTGACTTCCAACTTAAAATCGTCAAAATAAAAATCGCCGTTGTTTTGTGCAAAAGCTCCGATAGTCATGGTCTTCGCAGATGGATTGATGGTTCCTTTTATTTCGTAGGTTTTCCATTCATGGGTTACCTGGATTCCATAATATTGATTTTCAAAGAAACTTGTAGAGTTATCTTTATTATTTATTCTGCACCATAATCCACAATTGGAGCCATTATCCTCATTATCTTTTCTGATTTTTGCCGTTATACGGAAGTTCCAATTCTGTTTATGCTCTATATTGACAACTTGTGTGAATGATGTCCAGTCAGAGACGATTGTTTTTTTCTGGCTGTATCCTAAAAAGAACCAGAGTAAAAGAAAGAAACCGAAATTTTTTTTCATGTATTTAGTTTTTATTAAAAGTAATAATTTTTTATAAGCTGTTGAGATCCTGTGCAATCAGCCATCCTTCACTCCAGCATGCCTGGAAATTGAATCCTCCGGTCACGGCATCTATATTCAAAACCTCTCCGGCGATATAGAAATTGGGAAGTAATTTTGAAGACATGTTTTTGAAGTTAATTTCCTTTAAATCAACGCCTCCGGCCGTTACGAACTCATCCTTAAATGTTGATTTTCCGGTTACCTGAAACTTTTTTTGGCAAAGATTTTCCAGTATTTTATGGATTTCTTTTCCGGAAATATTAGCTACCTGTTTGTTGAGATCAACCTTTGAGATCTCTAAAATTTTCTGCCAGAACCGGTTGGTAATATCAAAGATCTTTGATTGTCCGATGGTTTTTTTAGGGTTGCTTTGCTTGAAATTCTGGAACATTTCTTCCGCTTCATCTATTTCAATAGAAACGAAATTCACTTCAATTTCAAAGTTATATTTCAACTTTGCCAGGCTTATCGCTTCCCATGCAGAAATTTTCAGAACAGCAGGCCCGGAAAGCCCCCAATGAGTAATAAGCAAAGGTCCGCTTTCTTCAGTTTTCAGCTTAGGAATTGAAATTCCTGCATTTTCAAAGCTTGTTCCCGGAAGGTCTTTCAGCAATTCATCTTTAATATTGAAGGTAAAAAGTGAAGGGACAAGGTCTACAATCTTATGGCCCAGATTTTCTAAAATTTTCAACGATTTTGGCGAACTTCCGGTTGTATAAACAATATAATCGGCTTCAAAATCACCTGAATTGGTTTTCACTATATATTTTTCGTCCTGTTTTTCAATCTCTTTTACTGTACATCTTGTCTGCACAGTGACATTTTTCTTTTGAGTTTCATTCAGGAAAGTATTGATGATAGTCTGGGAAGAATTGCTTTCCGGAAAAGTTCTGCTATCATTTTCAATTTTTAACGGAACATTACGCTGGTCAAACCATTCCATGGTATCACCAGGCTGAAATTTAGTAAAGACACTTAGCAATTCTTTATTTCCACGGGGATAAAACTGAACCAGTTCTCTGGGATCAAAGCATGCGTGCGTCACATTACAGCGTCCGCCTCCGGAAATTTTAACTTTCTGAAGGACATCTGAGTTCTGTTCTAAAATCGTAATTGTATATTTCTTTTCGTCAAGATTAGATGCGCAGAAAAAGCCTGCAGCACCGCCTCCGATAATAATGATCTGTTTCATGTATGGGTAATCCTATGCGGAAGATTATTTTTTCAAAAGTACAATTTTTATAAACCATCTTATTTGAGTATTTTTGAAGATTATAATTTTAATTATATAAAAACGATTTTCATATGATTTTCTACCATAAATTTGAAGTAAGATGGAGCGATCTTGATGCCAACAAGCACCTTGCCAATTCATCATATGTACAATATTGTGCACAGGCCAGAATGGCTTTTATGACTAAAGAAAAAATGGGGGTTACCCAGCTGAGCAGATGGGGAATCGGCCCGGTGATCCTGCATGAAAGATATTCTTTCTTCAAAGAGATCTATGCTGATCAGACGGTAATCGTAAGTGTGGAAATAGACGGATGTGCAGAAGATTCTTCCATCTACCGTTTCGTACACAAATTCTATACACCTGACGGAATGCACTGTGCCACGGCAGAAGCTACAGGCGTATGGATTGATATGATGCTTAGAAAAATGACCACACCACCGGATGATGTAGTGGAAGCAATGAATAAGTATAAGACCGCGGACACTGTTGTATTATCGAAAGAAGACTTCAAAAAGTTTCCTTTCCATCCGCACAATATTGACCCGGCAGAACTTACCCAATAATTCAAAGTTTAAAATTCAAGGTTTAATGTTTAAAGTTTGAGAAGCAATTTTTACATCATTTATACTTTTTACATTGGACATTAATACAAAAAATCATGTTTGAAGATAAATCACAGGAGCTGACGCCCATTTCAAAATTAGGAGAATTTGGTCTTATTAAACATTTGACAGAGTATTTTCCGTTATCCAATGAATCTTCAGAACTTGGAGTAGGAGATGATGCGGCGGTCATTAATCCGGGCAGCAAAAAAGTAGTTCTAACAACAGATGTATTGGCGGAAGGAGTTCATTTTAACCTGGGTTATGTTCCTTTAAAGCATTTAGGATATAAAGCGGTGGTCGTGAACCTAAGTGATATTGCTGCGATGAATGCGACACCTACACAGATATTGGTTTCCCTTGCGGTATCCAACCGTTTTCCTGTGGAAGCTTTAGAAGAAATCTATTCCGGAATTCAGGCTGCTTGCGGAAGGTACAAAGTTGATCTGGTTGGAGGTGATACAACAAGCTCCAATTCAGGGCTGGTGATGAGCATTACGGCTGTAGGAATTGAAAATGAAGAAAACATCGTAAAAAGAAGCGGTGCAAAACCAAATGATCTTCTTGTTGTAACAGGAGATTTAGGTGGAGCCTATATGGGGCTACAGATTCTGGAAAGAGAACATGCGGTTTACCTTGCTGACCCCAATATGCAGCCTGAAATGGAAGGCTATGATTATATCCTTGAAAGACAGCTGAAGCCTGAAGCAAGAACAGACGTTAAAAAGATCCTGGAAGAACTGGATATTAAACCAACTTCTATGATTGATATTTCAGATGGTCTGGCTTCCGAAATCCTTCACCTTTCAGACCAGTCAAAGGTAGGTTTCAGATTGTATGAGGAAAAAATTCCGTTGGATAATCTTACCATCTCTACGGCAGATGAAATGAATTTAAACCCGGTAATGACTGCTTTAAGCGGTGGTGAAGATTATGAACTTCTGTTTACGATTTCACCGAATGATTTTGATAAAATTAAAAACCACCCGGATTTTACCATTATAGGACATGCCGTAGAAAAAGAAGATGGAAACTTTATGGTAGCTAGAGGATCAAACCAGCTGGTAGCGCTCACCGCTCAGGGATGGGATGCTTTTTTAAACCAATAAAATGTATACTTTTACAGTACTACCATGTTTAGTAATTATAACGTTTGTAATAGTTACTTTATATAAACATTACATAAAAAAACGAAATCAGAACTTGAAAGAGTCTTTCGTTTTTGTCTTATTTTTTGTGAGCATCTGGACCTTAATTTATTATTTTGTTTTCAGCTGAACGAAAGGTAGGCTGGAAAAGCATACCAATAAAATTGAAAAATTATATTTAATTTTAAATATTGTAAGAGAACCGCAGCACCTTTTTTGCTGTGGTTTTTGTTTCCAGTTAATTATTTTACACCATAATAATGATTATGCCTGAAAAAGAAATTCCCGTTCACCATCTGACCTCTGAAGAGTTTCAGATGAGTACACTGAGTGCAGCAGGCCCGGAGAATTTTCATGATGTTCACCGACATAACTTTTTTGAAATCATCTGGTTCAGGGAAGTGTATGAAAACAGCCGCTTAGAACTGGATTTTGAAAGCTATAAACTGGAAAATAATCAAATCTGTATCATTGCACCAGGGCAGGCTTTTAATATGAAGCTGGAAGGAGAGGAAGGGTATGCAATGGCAATAAGCAGGGAAATTTTCAACGAAGTATGTGATATAGAATCAGTACTTAACGGAGGTGAGCTTCCCTTTTTTTTACATCCGAAAAATGAAAAAACCTGCAGTACAATCATATCTCTGATGGAGCAGGAGTATACAACAACATCAAGAACAGCGCTTTTAAAGGCTTATCTGAAAGCATTCTGTATCATCATCGGGGAGCAGATTATTCCTCAGGAGCCTTTATTGAATGACCGCCAGCGTATTCAGGAGCTGGTGGGACTTATTGACAAACATTATATCGTGCATAAAGAGACTGGTTTTTATGCCGATCAGTTAAAGATAAGTACCCATCATCTTAATGATATTGTGCGCCATCTGAGAGGAACGACTGTAAAAAAGATGATTTCTCAGCGTCTTGTCCTCGAGGCGAAAAGAGAGCTTAGCTTCGGAGCGCTCACGGTGAAGGAAATTGCTTTTAAACTAGGATTTAACGATGCTTCATATTTTTCAAGGTTTTTCAAGAAACATACGGGGCAAAATCCCGACAATTTTAAGAATAATGAAAAAGGGTAATCCTCAATATTTACTACAATAATAGAGTAAAACTGATATTTTTCATTTGTTATTCTATTTAAATCTTCAGTTTGTCCTATACTTCCTTCAGTTCTTTTATTGAAAAACGATGCTTTTTACAGCAATTTTGCAGCTGAAAAAATCGCCTGCGAAGGCTTATTGTTATTTATGAAGAAGAATTTAAGTATTGTAGTGTTTATTCTTGCACTGCTCAACACACTGGAGTCGTTAAGTATAGATCTTTATCTTCCCGCTTTCCCAAGTATGGCCGAAATCTTTAAAACGGATATCGGGCATATTCAGATCTCTATTTCGGTATTCTTTGCCGGATTTGCATTCGGGCAGCTTTTGTGGGGGCCTTTATCTGATAAAAAAGGGCGTAAACCAATGCTGTATTGCGGGCTTTTGCTTTTTATTATTGGAGCTACAGCCATCTATTTTACCTCAGATATTTATGTTTTGTGGGGGATGCGTTTTCTGCAGGCATTTGGTGGAAGTGCCGGGATTGTGATCGGAAGGGCTATTATCATTGATCTCTATGATAAGCATAAAGCAGTTACTATCTTTTCACAGCAGTCGCAGATCAGTGGAATAGCACCGATTGTGGCACCGCTGTTGGGAAGTGTATTCCTTAAATTCTGGGGCTGGAACAGTTCTTTTGCCTTTTTATGCATCATGGGACTGATCACATTTTTCATGGTCTACAAGTATGTGCCTGAAACTAATACCAGAATCAAGCTTTCTGATGATGAGATACCGGATGAAAAAGGATTAAAAGATCAGTTGAAAATGATCATCTCCAACAGGGATTTTATCAACAGTACGATGGTAGGAAGCATTGCTTTTGCCTCTTTGATTATTTATATTTCCAATGCCCCGTTTTTATTCATGAAGATTCATGGATTTTCGAGCAGTACATTCAGCTTTATTTTTGCTTTTAATTCTTTAGCATTGATAACGGCAGCTTATATTACACCCAAACTGATCAAAAGAATAAGCAATTCCACCCTTTTGTTTGCTGCTACCATTGTTTTACTGGTAGTATGTACTCTTCATATTTTTATTACGGCTGAAAACCTTTCTGTAGCATTGGAAATTGCAATGTTGTATCTGTCATTACTGGCCATTGGTATATTATTTCCCATCACATCAGCTCATGCCTTATCGCCATTCAAAGAGGGAAGAGGAACAGCTGCTGCATTACTTGGTTTTATGCAGCTGATGGTTACATTTTTAATGTCAGCTTTACTTGGCTTTTTGGAAGCGGATTCTATTATTCCAATGGTGGTAACGCGTTCTGCTATGGCGTTGATTGCTGTATGGTTCGGGTATCGTATTTTTAAGACTCAAAAAGTGACTGCGGCATTGGTTGCCCAACCTGGAAATTAATCCTCGTATTTGATCCTGTTGTCATACAATCCGGGCACTTAATCAAGTAATTTTTGTAAAAAATGGTCAAAGGGTTCTCTTTGCATAAAATTTAAAATATGAAAAGAACCCTTTCGACAGCTTTATGCTGTATATTGCCATTAGGATACTGGGTAAATGCACAGTCCGGGCTCTCTGCAGAGCTTAAAACCGAGTATATTCCTGCGTCCAATTACATCCGTCCGGAAGACAGTACAAAGACCAATTCCAAAAGTGATTTTAAAAGAGTAGATCTGAATCTAAGCATTCCTTTATCTGTAAAAAAAGATACTGATGGAAAAGTAAGAGCATGGTCTATGCTGCTGAGCGGATCGTATGCAAAGATGAATCACAAAAATTATGAAACAGCATTATTTCCGGATCAGATGCTGAACGCACAGGTCGGCATACAGCATATGAGACCTATAGGTAAAAAGTGGAGTATGATGATGACGGCATCCGTAGGAGTGTATACAGACCTTGAGAAAATAGATTTCGATGATGTACTGGGGCAGGGTGGAATTTTATTTATCAGGCATTTTAATCCAAATCTTTCGTTAGGAGCCGGGCCGGTGCTTACCACTGCTTTTGGTGTCCCTATGATTTTACCATGGATTTATTTCGACTGGAAAACCAACGGAAAGATTAAATTCAAGATCAACTTCCCGGAAGGCATGGAAGCCGGATATCTTTTCTCGGATAAATTTGCTTTAAAAGCTGTTGTGGAACTGAACGGAATGACGGCAGAGAGAAATATAAACGGAAAATCGATGTTGTTAGGGTATCAGCAGATCACCGCAGGGCTCAGGCCGGAATTAAAAATCAATGACAGGCTCACCGTACGTCTCACGGGAGGAACAGCAATATTGAGAAGCTTTAGTGAAAATGACCGGAAAATCAGCAGCATTTTCAGAGACAAAAAAATAGCCGATCCAAGATTTTCGAGCACATTTTACGCTGCAGTATCATTACGCTGGAATCTGCCTTAAAAAAAGCCGGAAACGGGGAATGTAATAATTCCGGTTTCCGGCTTCTTTCAGTTACTTGCTGATTAATTTCTTGTAAACCACTTGGTTAAGCAGTTCTTCTTTGCGGGTCCGGGAGATGGGAAGCTCAATTTTATTAATAAAAAGACGTCCTCCGGAAATCATATCAATATGGGTAATATTGATGAGGTATGATTTATGAATCCTGAAAAAATGATCCGAAGGAAGTGATTCTTCAATTGCTTTCATCGTCTGATGGATAATCAATGATTTATCTTTAAAATGAAGCCTGGTATAATTCTGCATACTCTCAATGTACAGAATATCAACCCAGGAAACTTTAATGAAAGTATCAGACTGTCTCACATACAGAAAAGGATCATCCAGTGAAGTGTTTTTTTTCAGCTTTTCACTGATGATAAATTGCTGCTGAGCCTTATTTACCGCCTGGTAAAACCGGTTGAAGGCAATGGGTTTTAACAGATAATCAACCACCTGCAGCCGAAATCCTTCCAGCGCATATTCGGAATAAGCGGTAGTGAGAATACATAAAGGAGGATTTTCAAGCTGTTCCAGAAATTCAAGGCCCGTAAGATAAGGCATATTTATATCGAGGAAAAGAAGGTCTATTTCACTCTCCTTTACCTTCGCGTCGGCTTCCAATGCTGTTGCGCATGTTCCTTCAACCGATAAAAAATCAATCTGACCGGCCAGTTCTTTAAGATGGAATCTCGCCAGAGGCTCATCATCAATAATAAGGCATTTCATTTTAGGAATATTAGAGCTCATAACTGTCAGATAATGTTAGTATTAATGTTATTCTAAAGATGTGATTATCGGATTCGATTTTCAGATCATAAGAGTCCGGATATTGTAATTTTAAACGTTTTTTTACATTTTGAAGACCGATTCCGCCCGTTCCGTCCTTCTTTTTATAGGTTGCCATATCCGAATAGGAGTTTTCGACATAAAAATACAGACTGTTATTCTTTTCTTTACAGGAGATTTTCACATAACCTTTATGTCCCGGAAGCCTGCAAACGTATTTAAATGCATTTTCTATGAAAGGTACCAAAAGTAGTGGAGCAATAGAAGCTTTTCTGTTATTGATCTGCCATTGGGCTTTTACGTCCAGCTCGTTTCCCCACCTCAGTTTTTCTACCTCAACAAGGTTTTGGAGATACTCAATCTCTTTATCCAAAGGAACCAGTGGCTGATTGCAATGATACAGCTGGTACCGTAGAATATCCGAAAATTTCATCAGTAAAAAATCGGCAAGCTGGGTATCCGTTTTCATCAGGATATGAATATGATTCAGGATATTAAATACCACATGCGGGTTGATCTGATCCTGCAGAAGCTTGAGCTGGTTTTCCAGATGAGCCTGCTGAAGGAGAATATGATCACGCTCTATTCTTCCATGTTCATTATAAAATTTTACACCACACGCTGCTCCGTTGATCAGAAAAGAGGCAGGCAGGGACATATAAAAGCCTTTCCACAAAAAGGGTAAATGATCTCTGAAGTTGTCCGGAAGCTCATCTTTGGGTTCCACTTCAAGATAGGTGAATATAACAGAGAAAACCAGACTAAGCATGAAAATTACCATGACCAGCTGTATCAGGAACAGTTTCATTTTCTTTTCCCGAAGTGCTTTAGGAAGAAGCTTATTGGTTAAAAAGTGAGTAAATGTAAACGAGAATGCCGCAATGATCGCAGCCTGGGTCATCGCAAGGTAACTTTCTGTTGTACTCTGGAAATTAAACCACAATACAATCGCTAATACAAGCCAGAAAATAAAAGTAAATATGTATTCTTTTACAATAAAAGATTTTGTCATGGAATTGGAAATAGGTTGATAAAAAAATTAGAAACTGCAGGGAAAACAGTTTCTAATGGTAAAGATAATTTAAGTTTTTTAGAACAGGAAATAACCTATCCCAAGGGAGAAACTGTGGGGTTTGGACTTAAATTCTTTACTGATGCTTGTAAGGCCGGTTTCATATCTCAAATCTACCGTGAAGTTCTTATAATCTAATCCTACACCTCCCGTAATGCCAATATTGGATTTGTCAAACTTTTTAAATCCCTCCTGAAGGGCCTGAGGCGCAGACACTTTATTGTTGAAAGCATAGCTGTAAACACCTCCGGCAAATACCCTTACATTAAAGTCATCTGCTTTAATCAGTTTATATCCTACTACCACTGGAATATCAATAGCGTTCCATGAAAGTTTTGAAGAGCTTCCGTCTTGGGACTGGTATGATGTTTTTCTTTTGTTGAACAGAGCTTCTCCCTGCACATACAGTTTTCCGATATCCACTCTTGTCATTACACCTGCCTGATAACCGAATCCGTATTTCCCTTCTAAAGAAGATTCCGTGGAGGTTTTTGTAAAGTTTGCCCCTCCCTTTACCCCAATGTGAAAAGCCGGAGTCTGCTGTGCTTTAGTTTCCATACTGCAAAAAATACATAATAGCAATGCACTTAAAGCGAAAAATTGCTGCTTCATAATTTTATTATTGTTAAAAATCTGATGCAAAACAACAACGATGAAGGATGGAATTAAATTTTATTTGATGAATGGCAGAGATGCTTTGACAAGGATCTGTTTTAAGGTGAAAAATAAAACCGGAAGCAGTAATGCTCCCGGTTTCTTATCGTTTAATAAGGCTGTTCTTCACAAATAGAAGGAGGAATGCATCCGCCAGTGCCTCCACCACCAGGATTTCCACCACCGCCAACAGCGATGCATTGCCCCGGTGTTCCGTCTTCATACATTTCACAGGCTTTTCCCCATGCACACTCACAGTCACTCTGACAGTTATAGGAATCTCCGCCCATATGGCACTCATTTCCTCCGCTGCCCAGAATGGCAGATAAATCTTTTCTCAAAAGTTTTTTCATTGTTTTCATGATAATTGGTTTTAATGTTATTGTTTACAATTGTAGTTGACTGTAAATATAATAAAATTGACTTAATGTGTTGTAAATGAATTTCATGTGGAACATTAATAAAGAAAAGCCACTGTAAAAGTGGCTTTCTTATGTTGATTAGTAAAGATATCTTAAAAACTGAACTCCTTCTGATACAGCATACGTTCTTTTTTGAAAAGAGGAATGGTTCCTTCGTATCGCAATGGAGCAATCCCAAAACCATAGAACATTTCAGCCTGAATTTTACCTTTTACAGAAATTACACCTTTTCTTTGAGGAACAAATGTTAATCCTAAAGACGAAAGGGCAGAAGCTCTTCCTTTCAGCCCTGAATTGGCAATAGGAATGGTAAGGAACATTAATCCTACAGCTCCTTTTGCTTCCAAACCAGCTTCAGTAGATAAGTTTCCTTCTGCGCTTGTAATGGCAGGGTCAGATTTTTTTTGAAGGTTGATATTAATTTCCGGGGTTTTGCTTACCAAGAAGTTGGCGTCTCCTTCAAGATCCAAAAGCTGGGCCTGTACTTTTCCTGTAGCCTGTATTCCCAGGAAAGGACCTGCAGAAAGAGTAGGGCTTAAGACCAGTCCTGTAGGGCCTAATACAATTGGAACAATAGGAATATTCAGGTAGTCTGTGGTACTGGCTGTATAGCCCACGCTTCCTACAATGGTTGCGGAGCTCTGAAGCTTGATGTCATCCATGATGAGATTAACATAGAAGTTGGACAAATGGCCCCATGAGAAGGTGATATTATAATCAATTTTGGGTGTAAAACCTCCCTGTACATTAACACTGGATGTTCCTGCTGAAGTCAAAGGAAACGAAAAGGTTTTATTAAAATTATAACGGTTGAAGGTAATTAGTTTCTGATTTTGAAGATTTTTAGCTTCAATAGAAAGTATTCTTTGATTGATTTGTTCAGAAACCATGCCTTCTACAGGAACATAATTAACCATTTTTCCATCAATATTGACAGGAGCTTTGCCAGATGGATCATACACGCCGCTCAGAGTTCCGCTGTAGATAAATTCTTCAAGCTTTGCACTGGAAGTCTGTACGGTGAATTGGTTATTCAGTTTTGAAACAGAATTTACTTTTGAAAGAATGGTGCTCACCTGATCACCTTCTATCTTAGTCCCAACAATAACAGTTCCTACAGAAATGCTATCTGTTTGTGGAGTTGGACGGTTAAATGTAATTTCTCCGTTATTATGAGCAGAAATTGCATTCACTGATTCATCATTCAGAATAATAACATTTTTCTGTAAAATCAGATTTCCCAACGTTTTCATTTGGGCAGTCTCTGCAGGTTTTTCAGCAGGCAGATCGGCAGGATCATCCTGAGAACAAGACGTTAAAAGAAACAAACAGAAAATAGATACAAGGAAAGAAAAACAAAAATTTCTGTTGATTTTGAAAGGGTTGGATTTCATTTTCATATAAAGTGATTTTAAGTTTTAATCAAAATTAGGTGAATTATTTAAAACTTACAAAAGAATTGTGTTAAATTAATATCAACAACATAATGATCTTTAATTATGTTTTTATTATATGAAAAATAAAAACCCGCTATCATAGCGGGTTCTGTATATTATTTTTTAAAGGACATTGTTAAAGGAACAGAAACATTTGAGGAGACTGGTTTCCCTTTGTCTTCTGCCGGTTTCCACTTGCCTTTATCTTTAATCCGGTAAAAAGCGGCTTCGATGAATGCATTTACATCTTCATTATTTCCTTTTACATTGGGATTGAGAGCGTTCCCTTTGGAATCTACAACAAAACTTATTGTTGCTTTGTAGGTTTCCGAAGAAAAGTTCAAAAAGTCAAGATCTACAGCTTCATATAAAAGCTTTTGAAAAGCGGCCTTACCTTTATCATATTCTGCGTCCTTACTCACTTTTGTTTTTACAGGAGGGTTTGCCGAGATCATTTTCTGATCCTCAAGAGAAGCTTTATCCAAAGCGGTCTTGTAAGCTGTTATTTTATCCTCTGTCAAAAGCCATTCTTTCTTGGTTCTTAAATCATTAGGCTTAGGATATTTATTATACAGAGCCGTTTTCTTTCTTTCATAGCGTGAGTCTGCCCTCTGAAATTCAGAAATCTGGGCACTACTGAAAATAAAAGTGAAAATGAATGCTGATGCTAAGACCTTTTTCATGATGTATTAAGCTTTTACAATGTTAATAATGACTTCAGTTGCTTTTTCCATGCTTTCCAAAGCGACATACTCGTATGGTCCGTGGAAGTTGATTCCTCCCGCGAAGATATTCGGGCAGGGAAGTCCCATATAGGAAAGCTGAGCGCCGTCTGTACCTCCTCTGATTGCCTTGATTTTAGGCTCAATGCCTGCTTCAGTCATTGCTTTTGCAGCAAGGTCTACAATATGCATTTTACCTTCAAACTGCTGCTTCATGTTTCTGTACTGCTCTTTAATCTCTACTTCAGCAGTTCCTTCCCCATATTTTTGGTTGAACTCAGCTACTTTTTCTTCCATGAATTTCTTTCTGGCTTCAAATTTATCTGCATCATGATCCCTGATGATATATTGAAGTTTAGCTTCAGAAATATCCGCTGTAATGTCCATCAAATGGTAGAATCCGTCAAAACCTCTTGTTGTGGCAGGTGTTTCGTTCGCAGGAAGCATTTGAGCAAATTCAGCAGCTAAAAGAGCAGCATTGATCATTTTTCCATAAGCATAACCGGGGTGAACACTTAATCCATGGATTTTTACCACAGCTCCGGCGGCGTTAAAGTTTTCATATTCAAGTTCTCCAACTTCTCCGCCATCCATTGTATAAGCCCATTCTGCACCAAATTTAGCAACATCAAATTTATGCGCTCCTCTTCCAATCTCTTCATCCGGAGTAAATCCTATAGCAATTCTTCCATGTTTGATTTCCGGATGCGCGATAAGATATTCAGCTGCTGTTACGATCTCTGCACAGCCGGCTTTATCATCGGCACCAAGAAGTGTATTTCCGTCCGTAGTAATTAAGGTCTGACCAACATATTTTTTTAAGCTTTCAAATCTTGATGGAGATAAAGTGAATCCTGTTGTCTGGTTCAAAAGAAGATCATTTCCATCATAGTTTTCCCAAACCTGAGGTCTTACATTTTCTCCGCTGAAGTCCGGTGAAGTATCATAATGTGAAATAAATCCGATGGTAGGTCTGTCATCATTTTCAAGGTTAGAAGGAACATAGCCCATAATATAACCATTGCTGTCTATAGAAACATCTTCCAGACCGATGGTCTTCAGTTCTTCAGTAATATAGTTAGCAATATCCCACTGACGTTCGGTAGAAGGTGTAGTTTCACTTTCTGCATCACTGGTTGAATATATTTTTACATAGCTAAGAAAACGGTTCAGTAATTTTTCTTTCCACAAAGGGTTGAATTCTATTGTACTCATCAGATATCATAAATTTTAACAAAGTTAGCAAATTTGATGCTGAGAATACGTTATTTGCGATTTAATATCAGTTATTGAAATTATGAATCAGATATAAATCTTTGAAAATCAAAATAGTGTTAGCTTTGTACATATAGTATACCAAGTAGTTTAGTTTTATTATATTTGAGAAAATCAAAAAGTAAAAATGTTTCTTACCGAATGTCCTAGAGATGCTATGCAGGGATGGGGAGAATTTATCCCTACCGATAAAAAAATAGATTATATCAACTCCTTGATGGATGTTGGTTTTGATGTATTGGATTGTCTGAGTTTTGTTTCTCCAAAAGCAATTCCGCAGATGGCTGACTCTGATGAGGTGGCAAAAAATATTGACAAATCACGCTCCAAGACTAAAGTTTCTGCCATTATAGGTAATTACAGAGGTGCCGAAAAAGCATTGAAACATGAGTCAGTAGATATTCTGGGTTTTCCGTTTTCTATTTCTGAAACGTTCCAGCACAGAAATACCAACAAAAGTCAGGAAGAAGCATTCGATGAAATCATTAAAATGCTTGAACTGGTAAAAAGTGAAGGGAAGCAGCTAAATATCTATTTCTCTATGGCTTTTGGAAATCCGTACGGTGAAATGTGGAAATGGGAAGATGTTGACCAGTGGGCACAAAAATTCTCAGATATCGGAGTAAAAGATATCTTATTATCAGATACTACCGGAGTGGCTACTCCTGAAACCATTGCCCTTTTGTTTGAAAAAATACCTTCAAAATATCCGGATATCAACTTCGGAGGGCATTTTCATAACCGCTATGAAGATTCCTATTCAAAATTAAAAGCCGCTTACGATCAAGGCTGCCGAAGATTTGACAGTGCGATCAAAGGAATCGGAGGATGCCCAATGGCTAAGGATGATCTTGTAGGAAATATGCCTACAGAACAGGTGATCAACTTTATGAGCGTTGAAAAAGCTGAACATAAGCTGAACCTTCTGAATTTTGAAAGTTCTTATAACAAGGCGAAGGATATTTTTCATTTTTAAGAAGAATGAATTTCTCGCAGATTCTGCAGATCCCACAGATAGAAAAGTAGATCTGCTTAATCAGCAGAATCTGCGAGAAAACTATCAATAGGAGCGGGCTTTAGCCCGCTTCACTATATTAAAATACAACAGGGTTTAGCCAAAACATATTAATTTTAATCAAAATCAACAAAATGTCTCCAATCATCTCAGCAACCGAATTTAAAAATATTCCGACAGAAAGTCTTGTTATTCTTGATGCAAGAACAGGAAAGGATATAAAACAAAGCTACCTTGACAAGCACATTAAAGGAGCAAGGCTTATTGATCTGGACAGAGATCTGGCTGAAATTGGAGAAAATGCAGCTTTTGGTGGAAGGCATCCTCTTCCTTCGGTAGACAAGTTTGCTGTAACTCTCTCAAATCTTGGAATATCAGAAGATGCTCATATTGTTGTCTATGATGATAAAAATGCTTCCAATGCAGCAGCAAGAGCATGGTGGATGCTGAGATCTTTCGGACTGGAAAATGTTCAGGTTCTTGATGGCGGAATGCAGGCAGCGGAAAAAGCAGGTTTGGAATTTGCTTCAGGAGAAGAGATCTTTGAGAAAGCTTCTTTAATTAAAAAAGATCATTGGATTCTTCCGGTTTCAAGTCTGGAAGTAGTTGAAAATGAATTAACAAACAATTCTTCTACAGTTGTTGATGTAAGAGATGCCTACCGCTACAAAGGTGAATCTGAGCCTATTGATCTGGTCGCGGGGCATATTCCGGGGGCGATCAATATTCCTTTTTCTGAAAACCTTGATGAAAGCGGAAATTTTCTGAGCCCGGAAATCTTAAAAGAAAAATACAGCCAATTCTTAAAAGATAAACCTGAACACCTTATTATTCATTGTGGATCAGGTGTTACAGCCTGCCATACAATTTTAGCCCTGGATTATGCAGGATTTCCGGTTCCGGATCTGTATGTAGGTTCATGGAGTGAATGGAGCAGGAGAGAAGGCAAGGAAATCGCAAAAGATATTTAAAAATAAAAACCCCGAAAATACTTCTTCGGGGTTTTATATTGTTAAAGGTAATTTCTAAAGCATTCCCAGCTCAAACTTCGCCTCTTCGCTCATCATATCCTTATTCCAGCTCGGTTCGAAAGTAAGCTCTAAATCTACACTTTTTACATGCTCTACTTCAGCTACTTTATCTTTTACTTCCTGAGGAAGTGTTTCTGCTACAGGACAGTTGGGAGTAGTAAGTGTCATGATAATTTTTACGTCAGCATCATCGGAGATCTGGACATCGTAAATCAGCCCTAATTCGTAGATATCTACCGGAATTTCAGGGTCATATACGGTTTTTAATACACCAATGATTTCCTCACCAATGTCAGCAATTTGATTGTCTGTAAATTTCATTTTTTAATCTAGATTGATATTCCTTTTCAACAAATCTTCCTGACGCATGCGCCGGAAAATATTTGCCAAAGTTAAGACATCTTTTTCACAATAGTCAACAATTCTCTGCAAGTCTTTTTCTATGTAGTAAATTGATGAAACCATTGAGCCGTCAATATCATCTTTTGGAGTAGGAATACCAAAAACATGCGCCAGTAATTCCAGGGAGACAAAACTTTTATAATCCCCGAACTTCCAGAGTTCCATAGTATCTATATGCGGAATTTCCCAGGGCTTTTTCCCAAACATCTGAAACGGTGCCGGTGGCTGCATCCCATTGATGAGATAGCGTCTGGCAATCCAGGGAAAATCAAATTCTTTTCCGTTGTGGGCACAGAGAATCACATTATAAAGCCGTGGGCTGTTGAAGATTTCTCCAAATTCCTGAAGCATTTTCTTTTCATCATGCCCGGAAAAACTCTTTATTTTTAATGTTTCATTCTTTTCAACCATTCCAATGGTAATACAGATGATTTTTCCAAACTCGGCCATAATACCGGCTCTGTCATAAAATTGTTCAGCCGTAACATCTTCTTTTCTCTGAAATTTTGTTTTTTTATCCCACAGATATTGCTCTGTTTCTGATAACTCGTTCCAGGAGGCGGATTGTGGAACCGTTTCAATATCAAGAAATAAAATTCTTTCTAAAGGAATATTTTGGATCATTTTTTGTTTTTTATAACCGAAATATATGACATAATAAATCAATTATCCAAAACGTTTTTTATTATACATAAATTTTAAGCTTATGAAGAATTTATTCATTATAGGAAGCAGTATCTGCTTATTATCCTTGGCATCATGTAATGATTCCGATGAAAAAGGTTCTGCTACAGTGAATGTAAGGCTTACAGACGGCCCTGCTGCATATAATGCCGTTAATATTGATATTCAAAAAATTGAAATTAAAAGCAATGGAGAATGGACAGTATTAAACTTTCCAAATCCGGGAGTTTATAATCTTCTTAATTTTAAAAATGGAACTGATGTAGTTTTAGGACAGGCTACGCTCCCTGAGGGAAATGTTTCGCAGATGAGAATGGTACTGGGTCCTAATAATAGTGTGGTTGTAAACGGAGTAACTTATCCGCTGCAAACCCCATCGGCTCAACAGAGCGGACTGAAATTCAACTGGAATCAGACATTATCAGCAAACGGAGCATATACCGTGTGGATTGATTTTGATGCCGGAAGATCTATTGTAACGACAGGGAATGGATCATATATTTTAAAACCGGTGATACGGGCATTCTCTGAGCTTACCAACGGGCAGATTAAAGGATATGTGCAGCCTCAGGCGGCTCAGGCAGTTGTTCACGCCATTATGGCTTCAGATACGATTTCTACTGCAATCCCTAACCCTGACGGATTTTTCATGTTTTCAGGGCTTCCACAAGGAAGTTATACCGTTTCTTACGATGCCGGAAACAGCACTGGATATATGGATGAAAATACATCCAATATATCAGTAAGCTTTGGTCAGGTTACCAATCTTGGGGTAAAAACCCTCCATCAATAAGTAATAATATCAAATAAAAAAACCTTAGTGAATGTCTTCCTAAGGTTTTTTTTTATTTAATTGGCAGGCTATCCTACCTGCATTCCGTTTTTTGTGGGTAATGATGGCGTTAAAAGAGTGACATCTTTTTTGTCTTCCCCATAAAGTCCTAACACAAGACATTCGCTGAAGAAATTAGCAATCTGCTTTTTAGGAAAATTCACTACGGCTAAAATCTGTTTTCCAATAAGCTCTTCTTTTTCGTAGAGAGAAGTAATTTGTGCAGATGATTTTCTGATTCCTAAGTCTCCAAAATCTATTTCGAGCTGGTACGATGGATTTCTTGCTTTTTCAAAATCATTCACTGAGATTATAGTTCCGCATCTGATGTCTATTTTTTCAAAATCTGTCCAGGTGATGTCTGGTTTTACTGTCATGGTAATTCGTTAATTAGATGTTCTACTTCTGTTTTCTGTTCTGCATACTTTTGCTGCAATACTGAGCCTTCACCCATTCTTTTGTAGTATTCCAATGCTTTTCCTCCAAAGAATTTTTTATGAAAATCCGAAACTTCAGGAATCTGTGGGAAAACCTTGTGAAAAAGCATTTCATAATACGCCTGAAATTCCCTTTCATTTTTGTCTTCAATAACTTGTCCTGGTGCTTTTTGTCTTACATGAAGCATTTCGTGGGCAACCATATTCAGAACAAGGTTCAGGTCAAAGTCAAATAAATTTCGTGGGATCATTACGGTTTGGGGTCCTCCCAGGTCTCCTTCTGCTGTCAGAAGCATCGAGGTGGGAGAAAGCTCTTCCCTGAACCCGAATCCCGCAAAGTTTTCATGTTCCAGATTAAAAGAATGGATCAGATATTTTGCTGCATCCAGAATCTGGTTGTGTTCTTTGTAAGCCTCAAGGTGTAAGTTGATCTGCTCGAAATTCATCTGAAGTATGTTTTAAACAAATGTATTAAAATATTGAGAATACCAATAGTTTTTGTTCCAAAGGTTTAGAGTAGAAAAATAATTTTTTTTTTATACGACGAGTTCTGTCGCTTCTGGGGGTGATCTTTGCTTCAAGAAAAAAACACAATATGAAACTTGACTTAAAAATTCCAGGTGGACATCTTTTGCCGGAAACCACCTAAAAAAATAAGGCTAAAACCTGAAGACATTCTACTAAAAAGAGCTTCAGATCTCAACCTTTATAAAAACCAAAACAAAATTAAAAAATGGAAGCAATTAATCAAAATAATAGCTCACAAACTTTATTCAGATTTGCGACGATGCGCAGCGCAGAATTGTCTGATCCAAAGAATAGGGAGAAAAGATTTATTTTCAGAAACTATCTAAGACAAAAGGGAGTAATTGATCCACGAGTAGAAGCTGGGGAATCTTTGAAAAACGTCTGTGAAAAGATCACAGGGTTAACCATAGAAACAGAAGCATCATTAAAAGCTAAAAGTGTACAATTTTATGAATTGTCAGTTTGGGTTGCAAAGAATAAAGCAAAAGCAACCAAAGAGGAGTTTGATGCTAAAATCAAAACTTATAAAGAGACTCCAAAACCTATCGTTGAAATTGACTCTAACATTTGGGATAATTTTATTTACCAGGTGGTCACCCAAAAAGATTTTTATGCAAAGGAAACTTTAATGCAATTTTTACATCTGGATCATATTCTTTCCAATTATGATGGAACTACTCAAGCACAGTATGAAGATGTTATTAAAGCCAAAGTTGTTCTTCCTAAGGAACTCTTTAGTGCAAAGTCTGCTTCTTCAAATACAGTTGCTTCAAGAGGGGGAAACAGTATGCAAAGTCATCCTTTGAGTGATAGTGCCTTGAAGTTTGCAGAAGCTACAGTAAACTTAAAAGGAAATGAGGAGCTTAAAAGAACTTTGGAACAGCTTGAGAAGAATTATCAAAAAGAATACGGAGCGGCTTATGATATTGCCTACCAACAATATCAAGAAGAGGTAAGACCTGAGCAGTCCAGATACGATGCTCTTGTCAAAGAACAGGAATATCAGAAAGAAATTTTCCTGGCAGCAGATAATCGTGAAGGACTATCAAGTTTAAAATATATTCCGGTTCCGGAAGTAAAGACTTTTACATTTAACTTTCGTCCTGAAATTCAGGCAGATGATCTGCAAAGAAAATTAAGCCAAGAAAATAACGAATCTTTACAACGAATTTTTGGGACATCAAACTCATTAAATGATGTTTCAACCTTTACAGAGCTTTTTCAGACCATTGAACAAAACAGCCAGCAGCTGCAGCAAACGATATTAAATAATACAAATCTTACTCCACAGGTTTCTGCAACAGTAGGAGGTGTTGTTATTCCTGTAACGCAATCTGTAAATACTCAGGAGATTCCTTTTTTTGCAAGAACAATGAGTGGTAATATGGGATTGGGGGATCATACCATGATTCTGACAACTGATATCAATGCTCCTAAGCACATTGTAAGTGGAAATTACAATATAAAGTCATATGATGATCAACTTTTAGCAGGTGGAACCCTGGCTTATACATTTGATGCTCCCAACGTAACATCTTTATTCAATACTCCGGAAAAAATTCCCGCTGCTGTTATAGATAAAAATGAAGTTTTACTATTGGAAGGAGAAGTTATTCTTAATGATGGACTTGCCTATACAATGAAAGCGAAGTTATTGTGGACGGCAAACAGAATGTATAGATTTGAAGGACCTGGAATATTTACATTAAAAAATAAAGGCACCGGAGGTGAAGGAGGAACCGGTAGCTGCCTGCCTGTTTTGTTAAGGACCAGATCTTTTCAGAACTATTCGGACAGATGGCTATTAAGTATGACGCCTAAAGAGACTACATCATTATTTTCATCAGCTTCAGGAACCATCAAAATATTGGATAATAATGGGAATGTAGTTCAAACCTCAAATCAATTACAAGTTGCTGGTGGAGGAGATTATTTATCCTTGTTTAGCGATGGTGTTTTACCTCAATTACATATTACAGATGCTATAAAGAATGGTTGTCAGCTTGAAGCAGAACTTACCCTTGACGACGGAAAAGTATATACCTGCAAAATTCCTATGACGATATTTACTGCAGGAGGAATAGATTCAGTAACAAAAACCTATAATCTGACAGGTGAAGGAAGTATTTGTCTGAAAATTAAAGATACTCCGACAACACCTGAGGATGATCAACCATTCATCCCATCAGGCTTTGGAATGAAAAATATTGGGATTGCAGATTACCGAAAGGTAGAACAAAGTACTTACTGTTATGTAGAAGGAGATGTTTCACACATTGAAAATATCATGGCAAGGGAGTACAGAGAAAAATCTTCACGAAGACTAAAGAGAAGCGAATCCCAAACAACCAAATCTACGGAATCTGAAAAAGAGAAATTGACGGATACTACTTCTACGGAAAGAAATGAGATGCAAAGCGAAATTTCTAAAGTACTTCAGGAATCTAAGGATTTTGCAGCGCAGGCAGGATTTAATGCATCATGGGGAGCGGGAGCAAAGTATATGCTAAATACTGCTGCCAACTATGCTACTCATAGTTCTAAAGAGGAAAGTAACAGACAGGCCGTTACCGAGGCTAAAGATGTTACAGCAAGAGCCCTGGAAAGGATTGTCACTAAAGTGAAAGAAGAACGAATTGATAAAATCCTTGAGGAATATGAGGAAAATAACAAACATGGTTTTGATAACACCAAAGGCAGCAATCATGTTGTAGGAGTTTACCGTTGGGTAGACAAAGTAGTTAAAAACCAGATTTTTAACTATGGAAAGCGTATGATGTTTGAGTTTATGATTCCGGAGCCTGCCAAATTACATTCATTAGGAATGAAGGTAAGTAATGTTGTTGAAAATCAATTGGTAAAGCCTATTGATCCGAGAGAATCTGCCGGGATGCAGATCAAAGACTGGAGTGCTCTGGCAGATTCCACAAAACTAAAATATTGGCTGGGTTATTACAATGTTGAAGTTGATGAAAGACTGGAACCAGTTGTGTATGTAGGAAAATCCATTGATTACTCATCCACTGAATCAAAACAAGCGTCTTCAAAATCTGACCTTATTGCGATCCCGGAACATTATATCACTGAATCTTATGTTGTTAAAAGCAGTAATTCTTTCCCTGGTTACAATGGTTGGGGAAATGGGGCCAGCTTATTAGTAGGAGGAGATAGTTCGTCTAATGCATTTTTGAAATTTGTGAGGGAGGTTCCTATTACTATTGCGACAACAAATGCCCATTATTTCCATGCAACGGTTAATATCAAATGTGTATTGCAGGAAGAATATAAAAATGGCTGGCTGCAGAAGGCATTCAATAAAATTATTGAAGCCTATAAAGTGGAGTTGAGCAAGTATGAAGCTGCCTTGGCAGATGCAAAAGCTGTAGGAGCTCAGATCAAAGGATCTAATCCGGGATTCTACAGAAAAATTGAAAATACCATTTTAAGAAGAAACTGTATTTCCTATATGCTGAATCAGAATCCTGATGCATTACTCACTTTCGGTAAAAAAAGATATTATACCAATGATAATGCTTCTACAGAAACTTTTCAGAATACAGATATTAAGGTGGATGAAAAACTGGATCAATATGCTGCATTTATCAAATTTATGGAGCAGGCGTTTGAATGGGAAATCATGAGTTATTATTTCTACCCCTATTATTGGGGTGAAAGAAAATCATGGGCAGATTTATATCAGTTTGATGATAATGATCCTACGTTCAGAGCATTTATGCAGTCAGGTATGGCAAGAGTTATTGTTACGGTAAGACCAGGATTTGAAGAAGCAGTGAGACATTTCCTTGCTACAGGACAAATTTGGAATGGAGGTGAAGTTCCTGTCATTGATGATCCTTTATTCTTATCCATTGTGGATGAATTACGCTCACCAAAAGCGACAAAAGAAGGAGAGCCGTGGAGAGAGAAAATTCCTACTTCCCTTACCATTCTTCAGGCAGGATCTATTGGACTGAAAGTTGAAAAAGCTTTGCCTTGCAACTGTGAACCAGGAGTGAAGTTTGATGATGAACTGGGAGAAATCTGCGGAACCAATTTTGAACCCAATGACAATCTTCTTGGAGTAGAATCGCTGGAAGGGCAAAAAGTGATTTTGGGAGACTGGAAATAACATAATTATTAACCTTAAAAAATAAAAAAATGCCAATTATAGGAAAAATTATACGTGTCAATGAATTACCTCCCATTGGAGAAAGGGAAACTAATGCTATTTATCAGGTAGCAGCGCCGGGTTCTCTGTCTTACACAGATTATGCCGTTGACGAAAACGGAGATTTAAAAACCCATGCCGTTGTTGACGGAACCATTCCCCTGAAATTAGCTGATAATCACGTCAGTATTTCAAATGCTGATCTTGTAGCAGAAGGAATGGCAAGCCAGGCTCAATATAACCTTACTACAAGAGAAGAGTTAGCGAAGAAATTAGAAATTCCCTTGACAGACGGAACGGCTCAGGATTATCCTAAAATCATAGGAATGAATGATAACGGAAGTGTTGCCAAACTTCCCGCCGGTGATCTGGGAAAAAATATAGCCAATTCATCACTTACATCTGTTGTGGGAGCAGGACTGAAATTAGGAGCCAACTGGACGTTAGATACTTCAGGACTTTATTATTCGATCACAGGATTGAGTGATGTTTCCAATGATGCTACCTTCAGCACTTTCTTATCTCAGAACTCTTCAGGACGTGTAGGGAAAACAAATGGAAAGCAGCCGTTCTTAAGCTTGCCTGCTACTCTTTCCGAAGCAGAAAAAACAGCATGGAAAACAGCAATGAACGGAGGATGGACTACTAATACTATGAGTGTTGCTGTTATCACTCCTCCTGTTGTAGATAAGCAGAATAAAAACTACTGGATCAGCTTAAGAGGAGCCAACCTTAACCTCCCTCCCACATCTTTCTCCATAGATATCATGGATGAAAGCGGCTCTACGAAATTAGCGACTGTTCCTAATTCACAGGTACAATTATATACCAATGGATTAGACCTGACATTCTATTACAACTTTAAGGATTTACCCATAGGACAGTATAAGATAAGACTATGGAATGGAGTCGCTTATTATGTGACACCCCTTACAGTTTCAGTAGTGCAGAATCTACAGATTGCAGATGTATCAGCATTGACATGGACCAAAAAGATTTATAATGATGCATCTAATCCCGACACATTTGGTAGCGGAGGATCAGCTATTTATCAAAGTAACTCTGCTGTAAAAGCTTACAGTACGGATGATCCTACTATCGTAGCCGCACTTAAATCTTCAAAGCTTAATAATGCCGGAGAAAATTTTTATCTGGAATTTTCTGTCAATTATCAGCATGCAGCTAATATGACCTCAAAAACACAATATGTAGGACTGATGAATAATGCATCGAATGTAGAATTATTGGATCAGACTATTACCCGCCTGAAAACAGTAGGAACACTGGGAAACAGTATAGGATACAGAGTTCATTATCTTAATAATACAGTAGTGGGCGCTGTTAGTGCAGGAACTACCGGAACCAATGAGACCATCAATGTTATTATTGTTAAAAACGGAACCTCTATGACTGTTTCTATGACAGCAAGGGGAGTTACATCACTGACCATTATTTCTGTTCCTGACGTTGAATACAGTCTGAATATGGCCGTCAACAATATGGGAGGGAATACAACAACATCGTTAAATATTATCAATTTATACAAATTTTAAAAACAAAAATTATGAACGAACATTTAATTATACCGGAAAACATTAAAGAAATCCTTAATAATGTAGAGAATATTTCATTAAGCCTGGCAGAACTCCCGCTTCAGGAACATCCGAAGCTTCCACAATTTCAAAGAAGTATTCGTGTATTGGATATTGATGCTAAATCTGAACAACAGTTCATCAGTTTCAGATATAAGCAGATACTGAAAGACAAGGAAACAGGAGAAGATATTAATATTTCACTTCCTTCTCCGGAATGGGTAATCTATAAAGATACGTGGAGCTATCTTCGTGATGGAGACAATCATCTTATAGAGCTTCCTGTTGCAGAACCCGAAGGTAATATGAATACCGATCTGGTAAAAGTACCAAGCTATCAGTATATGCTTTGGCTGTTGAAAAACAATAAAGCTGGTTTTACAGAACTTCTGGCTTCCTATCTGGATGAATTTGTGGAAAAACACAAAGAGAACCTAGATGCACTTTCTTAAGAATTATTAATTACTGGCAGGGCCTTAAAGCCCTGCCTTTTTCAAAAAAGAAAAAATTATGGAAACACTTGAACTTAAAGAAACCACCAGTAAAGAATGGCGTAAAGAGAATATCATCCGATTAAAAACATATCTCAATAAGAATACTAAGATTGTTGATCTGGTACAGGCACAGCACAAACTTAAAAATGCAGGGCTTCTGTTGAATGAAAAATATTATTTGGAGTTTTTGATATTGGGCGAAAGCCAAACCAAAAAATTCACCGAGAATATGACCACCAAAGAACTTTTTCCTTTGAATGAATTGAAATGTTTAACAACTAAAAACGAAGAAAATGGAAAAATTTGATGACGAATTCGGTGATTTATCCGGATATAAAATATTGTCTTTTGAAGAAATAACCCAAGGGTTTGAAGGCAGCAAAAATCCGTTGCAGGGAATAACAAGCAATTCTTTTGAGGAAATGAGCGCTTTCAAGAATAGTCCTTTTGGGCAGTATTGGGAGAAGAATATTCATGAATGGGCAAAAGATATCTTCGGAGCTTCAAAAATAATAGAAAAAAAGAATCTTACCATTGCAGATTTGTCAAAAAGGGTATCGTATAGTCAAGCATATGCTTACGGGGAATTCTCTGATACTTCAAAGTATAATTTTGTAGTATATTCACATCCTGATGGAGAAGAAGTTATAAAAATGTATGAAGACCCTAATAAAATTCCCCAAAAGCCTTTTGAGGTATTAGTTTTCATAGAAACAGATGATGGTAAATTTGATTTTGGAAAAATTGTTCGGGTAAAATTCGGGAAAGCTGTAATAGATGATTTAAAAAATAAGTACTTCCGAGAATTACCTTGGAAAGATAATGATCCTGAAGATATTGCTGAAGCCTATATTAAAAGAGCATGGGCAACGAGTGTATCAGCACAAACGGTAAACGCAGTGGAGCAGGAAGAAAATACACCAGACTTTAAAAATTTGATGATAAAAGCGATTCAGTATGAATATGATAATCACAAATTTGATGACTTCTCTTGGTTTATGGTGATTATTAAAGGCGGAGAGTATTTGGATTTTAATCTTCCTAATTGGGCTTTTGGAATTGGACATTGGCTAAGAACCAAAAAATACAAAGAAGATAAATACTGGAATGGTGATTTGCCTGAAAAAGAATATACTCCTGCTTTTTTACCGAACTCTTTTTTTTATGACAAGCAGGAAGACCGGGTGAAGTCATTAAAAGAGTCTTTTCATAAGCCTTATGATGCTTTGAAATCAGAGATTAATAAGAAGATTACTCACGACGATCCCGTTTCCAAAGTGGTAAAAAAATGGATCAATCAAAATATAGATGAGTGCCAAAAGATAACAGACGGATATCTTGAAGGTCTTGCCAAAATCTATATTCCTGATGGAAGTTTACAAACCATCATAAAACATTATCATGCATTTTATGTGGGTCTTTATAACGGAATACTGGAGTTTTTAGCTCTTTTATGTGATCTCGTTGCGATCATTATTCTGATATTGAGAGATGAAATAGGCTTTAGAATGACAGATAAGCTCACTGAAAAATTTGAAAATTTTGTTATTGCCCTTTTTTATAATACTTTTGAATTACTGGATAAAATTTGCAAAAAGTTTTACAGAATAGTGTTGGATTTTGGTAAATGGTATCTTGCTTATGAGGGGAAAAGCTACTTTTTGCTGAAAGAATTAGGGGAACTGGTTCCGGACATTATAATGTTTCTTATTCCTGTTTTAAAAGGCTCTAAAGCAGCAAAAATAGGTGCAGTAGTAGAAAAAGAAGCGGTAGAGGAAGCTGTGGAAAAAACCATAGAAAAGACAGTAAAAGAAACAGCGGAAGAACTTACGGAACAGGAAGCCAAACACATCTCTCAATCTGCCAAAGAAGCTCTGGAAACAGGAAAAACCAAGGAAGCAACAGAGCAGGCTGTAAAAGAAGCTGAACAAAAGGTAAAAGAAAAAGCACTTCTTTATGAGGAGATTCAGGAGGTATCTTTTTGGATGTCTAAAGAATTGAAGATTCTTTTAAAGAATGAAAAATTTAAAGAAATTTATAAAGGCTTAGCAAGTAAGAAAATAAAACGTGTCATGCGTGATGTTTTATTGTTGGAGGAAGAAGCTGTAATTAAACATTATACAACAACTGAGGGATATGAACGTTTTAATAAAGCACTTCGTGGAGAAATAAGTACTACAGAAGAGTTTATTGCTCAAGAAAAACTTTTAAATCAAGCCTTAGATAAACTTCCTGCATATAATACAGATAAAATATTATATAGGATAGAAAACCTTACTGAAGAACAAATCAAAAACTATTATATAGAAGGGAAAACAGTTACAAATAAGCACTTTACTTCTAGTACTCACGATATAAAAGCTCTTAGAGATGCAGCATGGGTTAGAAAGTATACCTGTATAATTAACATTGAAGGGAAGAATGGAAGATTAATTGAAAATGTTTCTACATTTTACCGAGAAAGAGAAGTGTTGTTTAAATCAAAAACAAAATTCTATGTAAAAAAAGTTGGTTATACACTTGATCCAAAAGATCCAGATGATTTTACGAAACTTATTAGAGAAATAACTTTAATTGAAAAATAAAAACTTATGAAAGAAATGGATAATTTAGAAAAATTGATAAATGAAAGAAATGATCTACTCAAAAAATATGGTAATAAATCTTTCAGGAATGAAGAAGAGGCAAAAGCATATATTAATGCTAACAAAAATGAATTAAAAAGACTAAAAGAGGTTCAACAACAAATTAAAGACATAGAATGGGATTCAATGTCACCTCAAGAAAAGAAAGAATATTTAGAATATGAAAAAATGTTGAAGGAAAAATATTCTGACGATTAAATTATAAACTGCCTTTAATTTTACTAAAAAAATTCGCAAAAGAAAAACGGTAGAAGAGCTTACAGAGCATTGCGTGTAAAACATCCTGAACTTTTTGCCTAACTCTATAAAATAGCAGGATTGAAAAAAGTGTACCAACATATGGATGACTTTATGAAAACCCGACCGAAGTTTCACAATATAAATTTGGTAAACCAGCTGTGGAAAGGAAAAATTATAAACAAGTTTCTTTTCCCAACTAACCTAAGAAAATTGTATCTTAAGTATTTGGAAGAATTTCCATGATTGAGGAGAGGATTTAATCAGGCAGAATTTAAAACCACCATCTTAAACAAAGGACAAAAAGTAGAGGAAGTCGTAGAGTTTTCGTTGTCGGGGGATATTGATAAATTAGCTAAACATTTTGGTAATCCACCAGATTTGCCTGAAAACACCATTGATATCCTAAGTGATTATGATAATTTTGAAGCGTTTGTGAAAGGAGCAAGTGATTTTGAAGGTAAACCAAGAAATTATGATAGTGAAATAAAATATATTTTTAATTTCCCCCGCTGCCGCACGATTGTATCGTGTGGCTTTTGTTACCAACTTTCTCAAAAGTTTTTATCTTTATAAAAACATAAAAGATGAGCGGAAACTACAAATTTTTTATAACCCTGAAGGACTATACTTTATAAGCTTCGCTGTAGTAGGCTGGTTAGATGTTTTTATTAGAAATGAATATAAAGAAATTCTTTTAGAAAGTTTAATGTTTTGCCAAAAGAATAAAGGATTAGAAATATACGCATGGTGTATTATGTCAAGCCATGTACATTTAGTTTTTCGAAGCACACAAGGGCAAAAACCAGAACTTCTCATTGGTGATTTAAAAAGATTTACAAGCAAGGCTGTTGTAAAAGCTATTAAAGAAAATCCTCAGGAAAGCAGAAAAGAATTTCTGTTGAATTTCTTTCTTCAGGAAGGTGCAAAGACATCCAATGTGAATCAATATCAGTTTTGGAGACATGACAATAAACCAATTGAGCTTTGGAGCAATCATATAATCATGCAAAAAATAAATTATGTACATCAAAACCCTGTTGAAGCAGGGTTGGTTTTCCGTGCAGAAGATTACAGATATAGTAGTGCTGTAGATTATTCTGATGAAAAAGGACTTTTGGATAATATTGTTGTTTTTAGAATGTTTGGCTTGTGAGAAGACCACACGAAAGGATTCGTGCGGCAGCGAGGGTTTTTTATATAACTGGATACGTATAGATAGTATAAGTTTGTATAAAAATGATCCGGGAGTTTCTTCTAAAAATAAACAAAACTTGGATAAAGTATTTCCAATGTTTCTACATGATACATTAAGAAATGGAGATTATAAGGAAGAATTTTCAGATGGAACTTTTGGAGACATAAAATATTTCCGAGATATGAAAACGCGATTAATAAGTTAAGCGGCAAAGCCAAGTCCAATGCCAAATTTATAATGACTTGGAATAGTTTTAGAAACATTTTAAACCGAAATAAACCCCGGCCGCCTTCAAAGGCGGCCGGGGTTATTAAACTAAAAAAATAAATTAAGGATGTTCATTTCTCGCTCTGATGACCAGATTCACTAAATCCGAGCCGCCACTTGCAAAATTATCACTTGGATTATGCGCGCTTTGAGTCGCTACAGCATACGGAGAACCATCCCAATATCCCCAGAAAGGACCTCCGCTTTGTCCAGGCCATATATCAGCTTTATGGCTCATGCTTTCGTTGTCATCAGCACTCCAGAAATCTCCATCCAGTGCGATACCTGTTTGGTAGGTAGGTCTTTGCGTTCCGGTAAGGTCTCCCGGATAGCCTGCGTGAGTCCAGTAAGCACCTCCGTCCCATGAATCTGAATAGGATTTTGAACCTAACCAGCCTGTACTGTTTCCGATAGGTCTGTCCAATACAATTACCACATAATCATATTGTATCTCTGTAGAATCAATAGAAGGTCCTGCCACTTTATACTTGTAATACGTTAAGGTACCCCAGGCAGTTCCGTAAGGAGCGCTTCCGTTGTAATACATTGGGGTGAATTTCAGCCATCCCGTTGTATTATTAGGCTGCCAGTCTACAATGTGAGAGCAGGTAAGAAGGTGTCTTGGTCCGATCATCACACCGCTTCCAGACCCCAGAGAACTTTCTACTCTGCCGACACATCTCCATGGATAGGCAGTAGAATTGTATACTTTTCTCTGATCGGCTCCAAAAATGGTTCTTGCATTTTCAGGAGTCAGGAAAGAATCTCTGTCGATAAATTTAGGTTTACGGTCTCTTTTCGGTTCAAGCTTCGGATTGTATTCGAAATCAGCATGGGTAGGATAGAAATGGTCGGTTTCCAGTGCCCGGTTTTCTGCTGTTTTTTCGTCCATAGGCATTCCTATTGTTTTCATTCCTTTAGGAAAAGTTCTTCCGTTAATGGTTTCCATAGCGGGAGCCTGCTTAAATAGTTTTTCAACTGCTTCTGGTTTTTCAGTTGATTTTGCTTTGACAGCTCTAAGTCTTGACACTTCTTCAGCGGTCATTGGATTGTTGTTTTCGATTTTTGACATGATTATTATTTTTAATCTGGTAAATTCCTACTCTTTTGAGGGCTTTTCGGATTCCGCCGGTAATGGTTATTAGTTAAGTGAATATTTTTTGTGAAAATTCTGCAGTGATGCTTTCTGTCTGGTTGATCTGGGCAGCTCCCATAGCCGCTAAGGCAATGGCAACCTGTTTATCAAGAGTTTTTCTTACAATATTACCGTTGGTAGCACGCAATATTTTACAGAAATGATACGTAAAATAGCCTCGTATCTGTCCGCTGATATTTCCTTCCATGGATACCTGATTGTCTTTTGCTGCAGCCCATAACGTATGATTCATTCCGGCAACAGGCACAAGCGCTTTAGTGAGAACGGTTGATTTTTTTGAATTTTTAGAGGTTTCCATTTCACTGGCGTAAGTGAGATAAAATTCATCCTCAAGCATTGGAGGAATATAGCGGGCTGTTTCGTTGAGAAGATCAGCTTCCAGCCCCAGATCCATTTTTCGGGTTCCCGTTCCGGAGTAGCAGCAGTCGAAAATGACTTCCATATTCACTCCGGCTTTTAGCTTGCTGAGAACGGTTTTAAAATCATCATCACGAATGACACCGTTATTGGCATAATCATGCGGACAAATAGCCTCGTCCAAACCATCCAGTTCAAGATCCGATCCGATATTGGCCACTCTGGTTCCGTGCCCTGAATAATAAAAAACAAGAGAATCTCCTTTTACACTCGTGCTGATCATGGATTTCAGATAGTTCAATATATTCGCTCTTGTAGCATTCTGATTGGTCAGGATTTTAATCTTTGCCGGACTAAAACCACAGATCACCAATGTGTTTGCCATATCTCTCGCGTCATTTACACAGCCGTTAAGATCCGGACCTCCGTATCCGATGGGTGCATAATCATTAATTCCTACGATAAGTGCTTTTTTCATTGTATTAGTTTTAAAAAATATTCCCTACTCTGTTCCGGCTTTTCGGGTGCTGCCTTTTTGTGTTTTTTTCTATGACAAAATTCCATCTTTCAGAAGAGCAAAAACAGAGGAGAAAACCGTATTTTGAAAAAGGAAAAACACCTTTTGTTTGTATATGAGTGAGTTATGAAATAAAAATCCGGCAGCTTGAAAAGCTGCCGGATACATAAAAAGAATGTAAAGATGTTTATTTTTTCAGGGAATAAATAGGATTAAAAATTAAGTCAGCACAAATCATGCTTCAAAGCAAAAAGTACCAGACCCGCTCTGTTTTTTATATCCAGTTTCACAAAAACCGAATCTCTGTAGCCATCAATGGTTTTAGGACTGAGGCACATTTTGTCAGCAATCTCCTTATAAGTAAGTTCGCTGCAGGCCCATTTGATAAATTCTTTCTCCCGGTCTCTCAGCTCAGAAAGCAGGGAGGCATTTTTCGCTTCCTCTGTTTTTACTTTCAATAACTTTTGGGCTACAAAATCAGTATAAAAGCTGCCTTTCTCAAATACCGTTTCAATAGCCTGGAAAAGGATAGAAGGCTGCATGTCTTTCAGCAGATAGCCTTTAGCGCCTGCTTTCAGCATTTTAATCAATATTCTTTCATCATCATCCATGGTAAGGGCAATGACTTTAATATCAGGATAATGCTCTGTAAGCCATTCTGTAGTTTCTATACCATTTTTATAAGGCATATTGACATCCATCAGGACTACAGCGGGTAATTCAGAAGCTTTTTCCACGCCTGCAATAAATTCTTCTCCGTTGGGATGATTCATAATGACCCGATATTGAGTGTTTTCTGTGATCATATTCTCCAGTGCTTTGGAGATTAAGGTATGATCATCAACGATCGCTATGGGAATAGTTTTCATAATAAATTTTTATGATAGGTTATCAAAGTTTGTGTTCCTTTATTCAGTTCTGAATGTATAGATAGTTCAGCGTGAATCAGTTTGGCTCTCAGTTCCATATTTTTTAATCCTGAGCCGTCCTGATTACTATTGATATCAAAGCCTCTTCCGTTGTCCGAGATACTGATATGTAATTTTTCACAGTCATCCTCCATGTGTATGGAAACATTTTTGGCTTTGGAATGTTTCAGAATATTATTGATACTTTCCTGGATAATTCTGAAAAGGATCAGTCCGTGTTTAGGCGAAATATCAATATCCTGCTTTTGTGTGATGAATTCTATTTTTAATAATTTCAGTTTTTTAATTCTCTTAACTTCTCTTTCAATGGATTCTGCCAGTCCGAAATGAATAATCTGTTCAGTAATCAATGTTTTAGACAGGTTTCTGATATCCTGTATACATTCTCCCAATAATTCATTGAGTTCGATGAGATCTTCTTTTTCTGTATTTTGGAGTTTGGTAATCAATTGGTTCTGGCGTAAGCGGACTACGGATAGTTTTTGACCCAGATCATCATGTAATTCCTGCCCGATATAATTCAGAGTCTGTTCTTTCATTTCTACCTGGGAAGTCGCCAGTTCCTTTTCAAACCGAAGATCTTTTTCCTTCTGCTCAATCAGCAGGGTTGTTTTTTTCCTGATAAAAACCGCATAGATGAAGACCATTGTCAAAACAACGATGAATAAAGTAATCGTAAAGATGATGACCAGATTATTCTCTTCCATATCTGCAAAGCATTTATCTTGTTCTTTCCTGTTTGTTCCAGATTAAACCCAATATGAGTATGCCATTACTGATCAGATTCAGCATAAATAAAATAAAAAAATAAATAGTCTCTGAAACAGTAGTTCTGAAAAAAAGTATCGGAATGCTTCCGATAAAAAATATCATTAGAGATACTGATATCCAGAAGGGTAAATAGTTTTTAATTTCTAATATTTTGTCAGAATTAAAGGTTTGATACAGGAACAAAATAATTGAAAACAACAACAGAAGAATATCTGCATAGAGCATATTAAAAGAAAAATGATGAAGCAGATCATCTTCCGTATAAAACATCACAACAATATTGAGGACAAAAAGAACCAGGATGATGGTCTGTATCTTTTTGAGCAGCGGAACATATAATAATTGGTAATAATACAGTAAGTACAGAAAAAATACAATCATTAAAAAACCAATTACATAGAAGATGTCCGTAGGCAGATTGGTCAGCTTGAAATAGAAATAACAGGAAATATCAATCAGGGAAAACAACAGATATCCTATGATAAAAAATAAATTCTCCTTTCCGGTTTTTCTGTATTTTATGACCATTAGAATCATCACTACAATGGAAATGGTCATCGATATCTGTTTCCCTGTTTCAATATTCCAGTTCATAATGCTGTGTTTTTTAAGGCATTGTTTCCGATAACGTTTTTGGTGGCGGGGCCAGATTGGTCATATTCATAGATTCTATTGAAGTAACGTCTGTGTTTTCTTCGGTGGTGGCTGATCTGGCCATGGCCTTCTCTCTTTCTCTTTTTTGGGCAGTAGGTACTAAAAATATAGTTTGGTAACCTGCATATTCAGGTTTTGCCATTCTGTTTTTAGGATGATTCATTGGATATTTTCCCATGTAGATCCTGATTCCTGGATTTTTTAATTTTTGTTTTCTGGCATTTTCTTTTACATATTTAATATAGCCTTCCATATCTTCAAGCGAAAACCAGTACCATCTCGAATCGGGTTCACCGTTTCTGTACTTCATGAGAATTTCATGATTGGTTCTGGTGTATTCATCAAAAAGAACTCGCCCTTCACGGTAGCTGATCAGTTTCTTTTTATAACTGTTGCTTACAGGTTCTTTAGGAGGTTCGGTGCAGCTAAGCAGACAAAATGCCAGAATAAGAGCTGCACATAAGGGACTTAAAATCTTAGTAAAAAAGGAAGTTTTCATTTTTATGGTTTTAATTTTATGGAACAAAATTAGCGAACGGCACAACTATAAAAAAGGGTGAAAACACTGTTTTTATCCTTTACTAAATTTACGACTTTTTGATATTCAGTTGAATATGAATTATGAGGTTTGTTCTTTTTAATTAAAAATATCCAATGGTACTCCTTCAGTAATAAAATTAAAACCATGATGAACATTCATGGTTTTGAAGGAAATGGTTTACCTTTTTATTCTCTCTTTTTCAATCTGCTTTTCACCCCATAGCCTCAGATAATCAATAAAAGGAATGAGCTCGGCACCGGTTTCCGTTAGAGAATATTCTACCTTAGGAGGAACTTCGTGATACACTTCTCTATGGATAAGCCCGTCATCTTCCAGCTCCCGGACAGTCTGGGTAAGCATTTTAGGAGTAATATCAGAAAGGGTTTTACGAAGTTCGCCATACCGCATAACTGTCTTCAGATGAAGATACCATAAAATACGGCCTTTGTACTTTCCTCCAATCCGTTTAAAGGCATAATCAACAGGACAGGATGGCTCATTGGTAACTTTTTTTATTTTTAACATTTTTTCAATGGTTTGATAATCAGTATTAGTATGTTTTTAGTATGTAGATTACCAAAAAGTACATACTTGCTGCAAAGATATGATGAGACTACATTTGCCCGATAATTAAAATCAAAAAAAATGAAAGCTGTTATTGTAAACGAAGCAGGAGGCGTTGAAAATCTTCAATTTACGGAAATAGATAAGCCTGTCATAGGAAATGATGAAGTATTGGTAAAAGTAGTATCGGTAAGCATTAATCCTGTAGATGTAAAGTCCAGAGCATATGAAGGAGTTCTGAACTGGATTTTTGAAGAAAAGAGGCCCGTTATTTTAGGATGGGATATCTCGGGAGAAGTCGTAGAAACCGGGAAAAGTGTAACTGATTTTAAACCGGGAGATGAAGTCTTCGGAATGGTCAATTTTTTTGGAAAAGGAAATGCCTATGCAGAATATGTGGCTGCCCCGGCGGCTCATCTGGCATTAAAGCCTAAGAATATTACCCATCAGCAGGCTGCCGCGGCCTCAATGGCTGCTTCAACGGCATATCAGGCCTTAGTGGATGTTGCCGGAATTAAAAAAGGAAGCAGGGTTCTGGTCCATGCCGCTTCAGGTGGTGTCGGTCATTTTGCTGTTCAGATGGCGAAGCATTTCGGAGCGTATGTTATCGGCATATCATCCGGTAAAAATAAAGAATTTGTTTTGTCGCTTGGAGCTGATGAACATATTGATTATACAACGGAAAACTTTTATGAAAAGGTGCAGGATGCAGATATCGTCATAGATACCCTTCAGGGAAAAACGCTGTCGGATTCGGTAGATATTGTAAAAGAGAATGGTATTATCATAACACTTCCGACGCCTGAGATTCCTGAGGATATTGCATTGAGAGCCAGGCAGAAAAAGGTGAATATTGAGTTTATGATGGTACAGTCTAAAAAAGAAACTGCAGAAGCAATTGCGGGCTTATTGAAGCAGGAAGCATTGAAACCATTTGTTTATAAAACTTTCCCGTTTGAAGACATAGCACTGGCACACCTGGAGGTTGAGACCAGCCGCGTTGCAGGAAAAGTAATAGTAAATCTGTAAAATAAAAACAGGACCGGAAATCTATTCCCGGTCCTGTCAAACAAGATTAAGTGTAAAATTTAGCCTTTGCAGGCAAAAAGGATAATTCAAATGTGAACAGATTTTTATTGATTCTTAATCTATGTTTAGGGGAATTGATAGTAATGGTATTTTATTTTTATAGGCCATTATGGCTGTTTTGCTTCGATGGAAAAGAGATTCTACAAGATTATATTTATAAGGAATCATGGTTAAAAGGTCTGGCCCCGTCAGTCTTATTTCCTCTTCAATAGCTTTGATGACCTCAATGGATTGAATCATTTTAAAGCTATACTTAATATCATCCAGATCATATCCGGAGTTCAGATCAATATCATGAATAACTTCAGCAAAATCTTCTAATCTTTCACTGACATTGAAAACCTCAATCTCAGCATTGAATTCATTAATAAAGTGGTAAATATCATTCATGGCAGACCAGGTCATGCTTTTGTGCGTATCATAAGCAAAAAGTATTTTTTGGATTCCAGTATATTCTATGTGGGCAGGAACAATGAGTATCGGTTTTTTAATTCTGTGGATAGCTCTTGTTACACTGTTTCCTAAAAGCTTTTGTTCCAGAGTTTTTTCAGCCATTCCCATTACAATAAAATCACAATCGTGAATCTGCATACAGTTTTCAAGCTCTTCAATAAAATTGCCGGAAGCCAGATGATGCTGGGTTTCGACAGTATATAATCTTTTAAGCTCCGCCGCCTTATCCTCCATTTTTTTCTGATTTTTAAGCGTTTGAGTGTAGAAAAAATCAGCAGAAACCTGTGCATTCAGGGCATGGATGGAAACGGATTGAAGATTGAAAAGCACAATCCTGTATTTGTTTTCTTTAGCCATAGATGCTGCATAATTAGTGGCATTTTCAGCTTCGTGGGAAAAATCTGTGCAGACAATTATTGTTTTCATTGTACCGGATTTAATACCACAAAACTATGATAGACAGTTATTCCCTGATTATAAAAATACTGTGATGTTGCATAAAATGATGATGAAATGTCTTTTTCAGGTGATGAACCGTTACATTCATTTTAACTCTGCTATTTTACGTTTCAGGTATTGTTTTGGCGGTCTCGTCCAAAATAGAAGATATTCATATAAAATCTATTTCTATATTTACATTCATAAAGTCCCGGATATGAACAGCATTTCTGCCATCAGGAAAAAAATAGTACGGAATAAGAAGATTCTTTCCACCATGAAAAGAAGGCTGGTGATCTGGGCGTTAGCAGTGGTCACTTTCTGTGTTTTTTCCTACCTTATTGATCCCTTTGATCCCGTTTGGAAAGGCTACCTTGATGCTCCTTTAAAAATGATTCTGGAAGACGCCACATGGATTGTCTTTTTTTCCATTATCATTTCTGAGGTAAGTATATTTATAGACAGAACACTCAATAAGTGGCTTCCCTGGAGAAACAGGACCGTAAAGCGGTTATTCATTCAGTGTTTGCTTCAGATCGTGGGAAGTGTTTTGATTGTGATTATTATTAATGCAATCGTGGATGGCACTTCAGTCACATTACCTGAAATGGATTCCCGCAAAGAATATACACTTCTGGGACAATGGATTGCTACTAATATTGTCATATCGTTGATTATCAGTGCTTTTAATACCGTTGATTATTTATTGGAAAACTGGAAAAAAACAGCAGTAGAAGCTGCCCAGCACAAACTGAGGGCATCAAAACACAAGCAGGCTGCAATGGCGGCAGAACTTCAGGCACTTAAGCTTCAGATAGATCCGCATTTTATTTTCAATAACTTAAGTGTGTTGTCAGAACTCATCCTCGAAGATCAGCAGTTGGGGTATGAGTATTCCGAGAAATTTGCGAGAGTATACAGATACTTATTAGTAAATTCCAAAAAAGACATTATCGCCGTAGAAGAGGAACTCAAATTTTTAGAATCCTATATCTTTTTGATTGAAAAAAGAATAGGTGAAGGCGTTATATTCAAAATAGATATTCAGGAAGAGTACAGATCCAGATTTACCCTTCCGCTGTCTTTACAGTTGCTGGTTGAAAATGCTATTAAGCATAATCAGACATCCAAAGTAAACCCTCTGGAAATTTACGTTTATACAAACCCTGAAGGAGAGCTGGTAGTTTCTAATACATTTCTGCCTTTGATCAACAAGCCTGATTCCTCGGGAGTAGGACTTACCAATATCATTGCACGATACGAAATCTTAGGATATCCTAAACCTGTGATTGAAAAAACTGAAGATAAATTTATAGTAAAACTCCCATTGATATGAAGATTAATAAAGTTTTAATTGTTGAAGACGAAAGACCCAATGCAGACAGGTTAAAAAGACTGTTGTTGAAGTTAAGACCCCATATCGAAATTCTGTCTGTGGAAGACTCGATTACCTCAACAGTACACTGGCTGGAAAATAATGTCGTTCCGGATGTTATTATGATGGATGTGCGCCTTGCAGATGGTCTCAGCTTTGAAATATTTAACAAACATGAAGTTAAGAGTGCCGTCATATTTACAACAGCATACGATGAATATGCTGTCCAGGCATTCAAATACAATAGTGTAGATTACCTCCTGAAACCTATTGAAGAAGAAGAGCTGGATGCCGCCTTAAAACGCTATGAAACCTTTATGGAAGCCGTCCCGGTAGTAGGAACAGCTATTGAAGGGTTATTAAATTATATCCAGCCGAAAGACTACAGAAAACGTTTTCTCATTGCCCATAGAGATGGATATAAGACCGTGCTGGCAGAAGATATCCTCTATTTTTATACCGAATTGGGAATCAGCAAAGCCATGCTGAATACCGGAGTGGTGGAGAATGTTCCGCAAACCCTGGAAGAGCTTGAAAAACAATTGGATCCTAAATTCTTTTTCCGTGCCAACAGACAATTTATCATTCATATCAATTCCGTTAAGCAGATTTTAAATCATTTTAATGGGAAACTGAAGCTGGAACTAAGGAAACAGCCTGATATGGAAGTGATTGTAAGCCGGGAAAAAGCTTCCGTTTTCAAATCCTGGATGGATTATTAATTCTAAAAAAAATACAGAGGAAGCTGTCTTAAAAATCAAATAATTTGACCTATGTCATTCTGACGAAGGAAGAATCTCATCAATATCCCAATACATGAGATTCTTCACTACATTTATGAACTTCGTTTGCAGACTTTCAGTCCGTGTTCAGAATGACATTTTTGAGACATCCTCTTTTTCGTTTTACTTGTGAAATCCATATGTTTATCCTTAATGGTTTCACTCTTATTTCCCCATAAAAATCTCTTTTTTGTCATAATTACAAAGGAAAATAGCGGTTTTCTTTTCATTTTTCCTATCATACGTTTCATCTGCGATTAATGACACTTCACCCAACTTCTGAATGAATATCACTATAAGATGAAGTTATTTTGCTCCTGTAAAATTTAAAAACCAATGTTATGAATTATAGAAAAGGATATCTGGTACTTTCACTTACAGCTGCAGCGATATTGTACTCGTGTGGTTCCGGGAGCGGTCAGGAGAATGCCCATCAGATGCAGCAGGCATTGCCTACAGATTTTATTCAGGTAAAATCCGGAGATGCTGACGTGTCTACAGGATATCCGGGAAGCATAGAAGGACAGGACAATGTGGATATCAAAGCACAGGTAACGGGATATCTGGAGGCAGTATATATCAAAGAAGGGCAGTATGTAAATAAAGGGCAGACCCTTTTCAGAATAAATCCATCGGTGTACAACGAGCAGGTCAATACCAATGAAGCAGCCTTGAAATCAGCGTTGGCGGCACAGGAAACAGCAAGACTTGAAGTGGAAAAACTGAAACCTCTTGTAGAAGGAAAAGTAGTTTCCGATATGCAGCTGAAAACCGCTCAGGCGAGTTATAAAGCGGCATCAGCACAAGTTGCACAGGCACAGTCATCATTGGGATCCTCAAAGATTAACGCCAATTTTACGTATATCAAAGCACCGGTGAGCGGATACATAGGCAGAATTCCGAACAGAGTAGGAAATCTTATCAGCCCGTCTGATCCATCACCACTAACCACGCTTTCAAGCATCAACACCGTGAATGTGTACTTCTCCATGAATGAAGCTGATTTTATTGCGCACAGCAGAGCGGCAGCATCAGGAAATACAGCAGAAAATGTAGAGCTTATCCTGGCAGACGGTTCCACTTATTCTCTTAAAGGAAAACTGGAAAATGCCAGCGGAAATTTCGACAGAAATACCGGAAGTATTCAGATGAAAGCTGTTTTCCAGAATCCGGATAAATTATTAAGAGCCGGAGGAACAGCCAGAGTGATGATTCATAATGCCCTGAATGGTGTGATTAAACTTCCGAAAACCTCTGTAAAAGATATTCAGGACAAATTCTTTGTTTATAAACTGAATGGTAAGGATAAAGTGAAAATGACCCAGATTACCGTTTCAGGAAGTACCTCCCAGGATTACTTCATCAAAGAAGGCGTGAAGGCAGGAGATAAGATTGCCATTAACAGAATTGATGCTCTTACAGACGGAGCACAGGTGGTGGCACACACTGTTCCTTTGAAATAGTTGTATAACCTTTCTTAGAAAATTCAAAAATGTTAAAAAAGATAATAGACCGTCCTGTACTGGCGACGGTAATATCCCTTATCATTGTTATTTTAGGGATTATAGGATTAAACCAGCTGGCGGTGACCAGATTCCCGGATATTTCTCCGCCCACGATTACCGTTTCAGGATCATACCCCGGAGGAAACAGTGAAACCGTGATCCGTTCTGTGGTAACACCGCTGGAAGAGCAGATCAATGGAGTGGAAGATATGGAATACATGAAATCTACGGCAAGTAATGACGGAACATTCTCGATCTCCATTATATTCAAACAGGGAGTGAATGCTGATCAGGCAGCCGTAAACGTGCAAAACAGAGTACAGCAGGCCACCCCGATACTACCGCAGGAGGTAGTGAGAATGGGATTGACCACCTCCAAGCAGCAGAACAGTATGGTGTTGATTTTCAATATTTATACGGAAGATAATAAGCAATACGATGAAACCTTCCTTCAGAACTATGCGAATATCAATCTTATTCCTCAGGTCAAAAGAGTAAAAGGGGTAGGACAGGCCATGGTTTTCGGGTTGAAAGATTATTCCATGAGAATATGGCTAAACCCTCAGAAAATGTCATCGTACGGGCTTGAACCGGCAGATGTTTCCAGAGCGATTGCAGACCACAGTTTGGAATCGGCTCCCGGTAAGCTTGGGGAGGAATCTGATGCAGCCTTGGAATATGTAATCCGATATAAAGGAAAAAAGAACAAACCGGAGCAATATGAAAATATCATTGTTAAAAATACAGGAAACCAGGTTATTAGGTTAAAAGATGTTGGCCGTGTAGAATTCGGAGCGATTTCAAATACCGGAGATAACCTTTCCAATGGAAAAAATGCGGTTACTGTAGCGATTATGCAGACTACAGGATCCAACGCCAACCAGATTGAAATAGGCGTAAACAAAGCTCTTGATCAATTATCGAAATCATTTCCTCCGGGTATCAAATACACGAAGGTAATGAGTACCAAAGAAAGATTGGATGAGGCTACAGGACAAGTAAAATCTACTTTAATAGAAGCATTTATTCTTGTATTTATTGTGGTATTTATATTCCTGCAGGATTTCAGATCTACCATTATTCCGGCAGTGGCGGTTCCGGTGGCGATTATAGGTACCTTCTTCTTCCTTCTGGTCTTGGGATTTACCATCAATGTACTGACGCTTTTTGCCCTTGTACTGGCCATCGGGATTGTAGTAGATGATGCCATTGTAGTGGTGGAAGCCGTTCACAGTAATATGGAAGGAACGGACCTTTCCGGAAGAGAAGCTACTCATAAGGCAATGAGCGAGATTACAGGAGCGGTTATTTCCATTACACTGGTGATGTCGGCGGTATTTATCCCGATCGGATTTATGTCCGGTTCAGCAGGATTATTCTATAAGCAGTTTGCGTATACATTGGCCATAGCCATTATTATTTCAGCGGTTAACGCATTGACATTAACTCCGGCTTTGTGTGCCGTGTTTCTGAAAAACAATCACTCGGGAGAAGGCAAAAAACCAAAAGGATTCGGGCAAAGATTTGCGGTAGCATTCAATGCGGGCTTCAATAATATGACCAACCGCTATGTAAAGGGAGTACGCTTTTTAATAGGAAGAAAATGGATTGCAGGAGGATTAATCATAGCCGTTATCGGGGTTGCAGGATGGCTGATGTCAAGTACGCCAAAAAGTTTTGTACCAATGGAAGACGACGGATTCTTTATGTACACTTTAAGCATGCCTCCGGGAACAGCATTGACCAAAACGACAGAGGTTTCCAACAAGATCAATGATATCTTAAAAGGAGTAGAGGCTGTGCAGGAAAATACTTCCATTACAGGATACAACTTACTCAGCAATAGTGCGGGACCTGCTTATGCGATGGGATTTGTTAAGCTGAAGCCTAAGAAAGAAAGAGGTGATGTTCAGGATATCCAGGAAGTGGTAGACATGGCGACGGCAAAATTGGGAGTGATCAAAGAAGGAAGTGTAATGACCTTCAGAATGCCTCCGGTAGAAGGATACGGAATGACGAATGATGCCGAAATCGTACTTCAGGACCGTATGGGAAGAGATCCTCAGGTTCTTAAAGCGAAAGCAGATGAACTGATCGGCCAGCTGATGCAGGTTCCGGAAGTAGCATTTGCCTACACCATGTTCAGGGCAGATTATCCTCAGATGGAGCTGGAAGTGAACGAAGATAAAGCAAAACAGCTGGGAGTAAGCATTTCCAATCTGTTGGGAACTGTTCAGACCTATTTCTCGGGAGATCAGTCTCAGAATTTTTCAAGATTCGGGAAGTTCTATAGAGTGAATATTAAAGCTGACGGTGTTTTCAGAATGGATGAACAGGCCTTCAATGATATTTTTGTAAAAAATGAAAAAGGGGATATGGTACCAGTGAATACGCTGATTACTTTGAAAAAAGTCTACGGTCCGGAATCCGTTCAGCGATACAATCTTTACAATTCATTAAATATCAACGTATCTCCAAAACCAGGCGTAAGTAATGGAGAATTGATGGGTAAACTGGAACAGACTTTAAGCAAACTGCCATCTGACTACAGCTACGAATGGACCGGGTTGAGTCTGGAAGAAAAATCAGCAGGTAACCAGACGATTGCCATCTTCGGATTGTGTTTACTTTTTGTATATCTGCTGCTGGCCGCTCAATATGAAAGTTATATTCTTCCTCTGGCGGTAATGCTTTCCATCCCCACAGGAATTGTAGGCGCATTTTTAGGAATAAAAGCCATCGGACTGGATAACAACATCTATGTACAGGTAGGACTCATCATGCTTATAGGTTTATTGGCCAAAAATGCCATTCTTATTGTAGAATTTGCCATACAAAGGCGTAAGGCAGGACTTTCTATTCTGGATTCTTCATTGGAAGGGGCAAAAGCAAGGTTACGTCCGATTATCATGACATCATTAGCTTTTATTGTGGGAATGGTTCCACTGATGATTTCTTCAGGAGGAATGGCTTCTGGAAACAAATCCATCAGTACAAGTGCTGCCATGGGAATGTTGAGCGGAGTGGTTTTAGGAGTTTTCGTCATTCCTGTACTCTACATGTTCTTTCAGTATCTGGATGAGAAATTTTCTGCCAAAAAGAAGTACAATACGATAGAAAATCAATTGACAAATGACACTATTTAATATAAAGAATTTCCTTATTTCAGGCGCAATGGCATCACTACTGATGTCTTGTGCCGTAGGGAAAAAATATACAAGAACAGACCTTCAGATTCCTGAAACCTACAAAGAACCTGTGCAGGTGACAGGAGATACAGTAATTCTTCCCTGGAAGACATTTTTCAAAGATCCAAAGTTGATAGGCCTGATAGATAAAGCCCTATCAAGAAACAATGAAGTGAATGTCGCTTTGAAAAATATAGAACAGCTGGATCTGATTTATAAACAAGCTAAGCTGGGTCTGATGCCAACATTAGATCTTACAGCAGGTGCCAACAGAAGCTGGGCTTCCAAAAATACCCTTAACGGCTCTCTGAACGAACAGTTTGTCGGCACAAAATATATGGATGATTTCAGTGCTGCATTGAGGCTTTCCTGGGAAGTAGACATTTGGGGAAAAGCGAAAATGCAGAAAGAATCCGCGGCAGCAGAATATTTTGGACAAAAAGAAAATTTAAATGCCATCAAAAGCAGAATCGTCGTTCAGGTAGCTCAGGCTTATTATAATCTGATCAGTCTTGATGAACAGCTGAAAATAGCCGAACAGAATATTGAGCTGAGTGACAATACCCTTAAAATGACGAATCTTCAGTTTGCGGCAGGACAGATCAATTCATTGGCGGTTCAGCAATCGGAAGCACAGAAGAAAACCGCTGAGCTGCTGATTCCTTTGGCAAAACAGAATATTTCGATTCAGGAAAATGCTTTGAGCATCCTTTGCGGAGAATATCCCGCGAAGATAGAAAGAGAAGGAACCCTTAAAACAATGATTCCCGAAAACAAACTGTCTGAAGGATTACCGGCACAACTGCTGAGCCGTAGACCGGATCTGAAGATGGCAGAGTTCAACGTAATTAGCCTGAACTCAAAAACCGGACTGGCAAAAGCAGCCATGTATCCGAGTATCAGTTTAAGCCCGCAAATAGGAGTCAATTCCAATAAATTCAGTTCATGGTTTGATATTCCTGGATCTATTACCAAAGCGATTGCTGCTAATCTTGCTGCGCCTGTTTTTCAGAAAAAAGAATTGAAAACAGCGTATGAAACAGCTTTGATTGAACAGGAAAAAGCAGCCATCAATTTTAAACAATCTGTAATGACAGCTGTGGGAGAGGTTTCCGATGCTATGGCAAAGTCTAAAGGTTCTTCAGAAAGATTACAGCTTTTAGAACAGAGAACAGCAATTCTGGACAAGGGAATCAATGATGCGTTGAAGCTGTATAAAAGTGGTATGGCAACCTATCTGGAAGTCATCACTGCCCAGAACAATAAACTGCAGAATGATCTGGAAACCATCAATGTTACCCTTGAAAAACTAAATGCTGAGGTTGATCTTTACAGAGCACTTGGAGGAGGAATACAATAAAATACAACGGGTAAATAATGAAAAGGAAGCTATACATGTAGTTTCCTTTTTGCTGTTTTGACGCATCAATATAACTCTATTATCTAACAGGTATGGAATTTGCAATGAAGAGATGAAATTTTACGTTCACAAAATCAATTGGTTATAATTTTTTTTATTCTTTTTTCTAAAAAAGGATGCAAGATTTTCAGAAAACAGGATTTATATAGATGAGTACTCGAAAATAATTAATGTTTAACGAAAATGTAATGCAATGAAAAAATTGACAGTACCCCGATTTTTTATGACAGTTTTAATGGTTTTGGCAGGATTGACCCTATTCTCATGTAATGATAATGAAGGACCGGACATTCCGCCTGTAAAAATGGAAGAATTATCAGGAAACTATAAAGGAAAAATGATTATTGTACAAGGAACTACCAAAAGAGAAGGAATAAAAGAATTCAAAGTAAAGAAAGATACGATCTCTTTTGCTGAATTTCCAATAGGTGAAATCGTAAAAACTGTGGTAAAGGATCCTGCAAAAGCTGAAACTGCCATAAAATCACTTGGAAAAGTGAACTATGATATTAAATATGCAGCAGTGATCAATACCGCAAATAATGTGATAGAGCTTACTCTTACTCCAAAAACAATGGAGCTTCAGATTCCGGTAGATGGAGTCAACAAAAAAACGGTTGTGGAATTCGTTTCTAAGCAAAAAGGATATTATGTAGGGATGGATAGAACGCTTAGATATGCGCTCACAGCAGAAAAAATTACAGTAGACGGAACAGTGGTTACTCCTTATGAAGTGATCGATTATAATTTCCCGTTCTGTATAAAAAATTAATAAATAGTATCATCAATGGATTGCACTTTATTAAAAAGATGCAATCTATTTTTGCCTGACAGTTTTATAACATCCCGGTGGATACGGAGGCAGTTGCATCATATGGAAGAAAGTAAAGAACAGATTTTGGTAAAGCACCTTCTGAAAAAGGAAGAGGCTGCCTGGAAAGAGCTTTTTGGAGCTTATTCCGGAAATCTGTCCTATGTATGCTCCCGTTATCTGGCAGAAAAAGAAGATGTTCATGATGTGCTTCAAAACAGTTTTATCAAAATGTTCCGTTCGATAGAATCTTTTGAGTACAAAGGTAGTGGTTCTTTAAAAGCCTGGATGACCCGTATCACAGTCAATGAATCTTTGAAGCATATTAAACAGAAAGGTGACTTTAAATCAGCAATTGAAGTAAATGATCTTCCGGATATCCCTAATGAAGAAGAACCGGATTTTGAAGAAATCCCCCGCGATGATATTATGATGATGATCAGAGCTCTTCCTGATGGCTACCGGACTGTTTTTAACCTGTTTGTATTTGAGAAAAAAAGCCATAAAGAAATTGCCGGGCTGCTGGGAATTGCAGAGAATTCTTCTGCATCACAGTTTCACCGTGCAAAAGGATTGCTTGTTCAGAAAATAAAAGAATTTAAAATGTCAAAAAAAGCACAATATGAATAACGAATGGCTAAATAATCTGCGAAGCAGAATGGATGACCATGAAGAGGACGTTCCGGAAGGGTTGTGGGATGACATCAGAGATGAATTATTTTCAGGAGAAGAAAATAGAAGCATTCCCGCATTTGTTCCTGAAATGCATGAAGGAGAAAAGGAAAAGGCAGAAAAGATAGCTGGCAGAGGTCAAAAATCCCTGTTTTATCGTATCGGAGGAATTGCTGCTGCTATTGCATTGCTGTTTTTGCTGACAAAATTATGGCCACAGAATGATACAGAGACAATGCTGTCTCAGATACAGACAAACGTGCAGAAAGAGAAAAATTCTTTAAAACCTGTACGAGCCGAACATGCTTCATCAGAAGAAATGACATCGGTGTCAGAAGCTCCATTAACTGAAAATATAGTGAATACCGGACCTTGGTTGAAAGAACAGACCCGAAAATATTTTGAACCCGTAAGGAAAAATGAGCTAAAGGATATAATTAAACTGCCAACGGCTTCAGAATCTTTTCAGCAGGAAAGTAAGATCGCTCAGAAATTATCTCCTGTTGATGATACAGCGAAAGAGCAGTTTGTGGAAAATAAAAATGATGAGGTTCTTTTTAAGCAGGAAAAAATAAAAGAAGTATATGCAGGAAATGCAACCCATCATACCAGAAAATCCAGAGACAAAAAATCATGGATGCTGGGTATGCTTACAGGCAATATGGCTTCCAATTCTGCAGAACAGCAGTTTCCGGGTTATGCTTCAATCACAGGAAAAGCGATGAACGTTGAGCAGGTATGGATGACTTCCGAATATCATGATGATCCTCTTACGGCTATACTACTGGCCAATCAAAGTCAGCCGGTAGAAGCAAGAATCAGACATAAAGTGCCGGTTACATTTGGACTTTCTGTATACTATAATTTAGGGAAAAGATGGGGAATAGGAACAGGACTGAATTATACCAAGCTGTCTTCTGAACTGCATTCCGGAAGTGACAACAATTATATTAAAGGAGATCAGACGGTTCATTATCTGGGAATTCCGGTACAGGTTAATTATAATGTCATTCAAAAAGGAAGATTCACAGGATATATTACAGGCGGAGCCCTGGTAGAAAAACCGATAGCAGGAAATATTACAACAACGTATGTTGTGAATGATGAAATAAAGGAATCCTCGAAGGAACGGCTGGACCCAAAACCTTTCCAGTTTTCTGTTAATGCGGCAGCAGGCCTGCAGGTGAAACTCATTGACAAGGTTGGAATTTATGCAGAACCGGGAATAGGATATCATTTTAAAGAAGAGAATGCTCCGAATACCATTTATAAAGAAAAGCCCCTTCATTTTAATATGAAATTCGGAATCAGAGTGCTGCTGGATTAATGCAGCCCATTTTAAAACACCAAACTTAATAATTGATATATGAAAACAAAACTAATTTTTTTAGTGGTTTTATTATTCTCCGTTTTGGATATAAAAGCACAATGCACGCCTACAATTACCAGTGCGAGACTCGGACAAAAATATCCGGGAACGATCTTATTCTGTGATACGGAAGATGAAGTTCTTTCCACGACACAGACTTACGCAAGTTATCAGTGGTATAAACAGGAATGGACCTGGCAGACACCTAATAACAATCCATGGGTAGCCATTCCGGGAGCGACATCACAACAGTTAACCATTAGTGGCAATGACCAGCTGAATTATTTTAAGGTAGTTGTTTCCCAAGGCGACTGTACAGCGGAAAGTCCTACAGCATTTGCAGATGGCTTTGTATATGGGCTGCCGGCAATGATGACTACTTATACTCCAGGCACCTATGAAGAAAATATGGGAACAGTGAAGGTCTGCAACGGAGCTTCTGTACAGTTTGACAATATATTTCCTTTAGTATATGGCAAACATACCTGGTTCAAATGTGTGCCAGGGAGCAATCCACCGGTAGCAGGAGATCCTTGTATTATTGCAGGTGTAGTAGGAGACACCTATGTTGCAACAAGCTCAGGGAAATACGGATTTTATGCATGTACGGAATATTGTCCGGATCAGTGCCAGATGTTAGATCCGTTTGCTTTTGTTGAAGTGACTTTCGGAGATTGGGAATTCTGTAGCAATCTGGGAACTGGAGAAACAAAAATTAAAGATAATAATCTGAAAATTTATCCTAACCCTACGGCACAGCACCTTTATATCGGTAAAGAATCTGATAAAATCTATAAAGAAGTTATCATTATAGATATGTCCGGAAAACTTGTTCTGAAGAAAAATGATCACAGGTATAATCAGCCGATCGATGTAAGCGGTCTGGTTCCCGGGAATTATATCATTGTTTCCAGGAGCACAGACGGAACAGAATATAAAAACAGATTTATAAAAAAATAATAGGATTATAAAATCTGAAGATGCTAAAATATTGATTGTGGGAAGGAAGATTGGATGTCTGAGGAGGGATGTTCCTTGTATTGAAGAAGAACTGAAGTGATTTATTTTAATACTTTACGCTCATAGATACATTTTCATCCTTGTTAATCTAATGACGATCATAATTACCCCAAAAAGGAATTTCCTCTTTCCGGCATCCGCTTCCTGACTTACACTTAATGTTCAGTAATTCAGATGGCATAATCTTTTTCGTTAGTTTTTAATAATGGTTGAGTCGGTACAAAGAAATTTGTACCGGTTTTTTTATTATCATCATCGTGCTTCTACAAAAATATCTGAGGATCTGTTTTCTTAAAATCTTTTTTTAAATATCTGTCTGGCTAGAATACTGTTAATATAAAACCCGGATTTTCAAAATAGTATATTCATTACTTTTACTTCAAAAACACACCATGCTGATCAAAATTTATGGAAGTGCCATTCATGGAGTGGCCGCACAGACAATTACTATTGAAGTGAATGTAGATACCGGAGGAGTAGGATACCATCTTGTGGGGCTTCCTGATAATGCCATTAAAGAAAGCAGTTACAGGATTTCTGCAGCATTGAAAAATGTAGGATTTAAAATTCCCGGAAAGAAAATTACCATTAATATGGCTCCTGCAGATCTTAGAAAAGAAGGCTCTGCTTATGATCTCAGTATTGCTATTGGCATCCTAACCGCCTCAGATCAGATATTGGCAGAGAACGTTAAAGACTTTATTATTATGGGAGAACTTTCCCTGGACGGAAGTTTACAGCCGATTAAAGGTGTTTTGCCCATTGCGATCCAGGCTAGGGAAGAAGGGTTTAAAGGAATCATTCTTCCAAAACAAAATGCCAGAGAAGCAGCCATTGTAAATGACCTCGACGTGTACGGAGTAGAAAATATCAGAGAGGTTATCGACTTTTTCAACGAAGGAAAAGCGCTTGAAAAAGTGACACTGGATACCCGAAAAGAATTTCATGAAAAGATCAATGATTTTCCTTTTGATTTCTCTGAAGTTAAAGGCCAGGAAACAGCCAAAAGAGCGATGGAAGTAGCTGCAGCAGGCGGACATAATATTATTCTGATCGGCCCGCCGGGAAGTGGGAAAACAATGCTGGCCAAAAGAGTTCCCAGTATTTTACCTCCTCTGACATTGAAAGAAGCGCTGGAAACAACAAAAATTCACTCTGTAGCCGGGAAAATAGGAACAGAAACATCATTGATGACTGTTCGTCCCTTCAGATCTCCGCACCATACTATTTCTGATGTTGCCCTGGTGGGAGGAGGAAGTTACCCTCAGCCCGGAGAAATTTCCCTTGCTCATAACGGAGTTTTATTTCTCGATGAAATGCCTGAATTTAAAAGAACGGTGCTGGAAGTAATGAGGCAGCCTCTGGAAGATCGTGAAGTAACAATTTCAAGAGCCCGGTTTACGGTCAACTATCCTGCAAGTTTTATGCTGGTAGCTTCTATGAATCCCAGCCCTAGCGGGTTCTTTCCCGATGACCCTAATAATACCTCATCCGTTTATGAAATGCAGCGGTACATGAACAAACTTTCAGGGCCTCTTTTAGATAGGATAGACATTCATATTGAAGTTCAGAAAGTAGAATTTGAACAGCTTTCCGAAAAAAGAAAAGGTGAAAAGAGTAAAGATATCAGAGACCGTGTACTTAAAGCAAGAGATATTCAGAATAAAAGATATCAAAACCTCAATATCAGCAGTAATGCGCAAATAGGGCCTAAGGAAATTGAAGCGTATTGTGAACTGGACGAAACTTCTTTCGGTCTTATCAAATTAGCTATGGAAAAGCTCAATCTTTCGGCAAGGGCTTATGACAGGATTCTTAAAGTCGCCAGAACAATAGCAGATCTTGAAGGATCTGAAAATATCCTGTCGCATCATATTTCTGAAGCCATACAATACAGAAGTCTGGACCGTGAATTCTGGAATGGTTGATTTTATTCTATTTCGTTGATTTAAAACTAAATACTAAGTTTTATTTTCATAAGTTTAATTCTTACCTGTGAGTTTAACATAGGAATTATGTAACACATAGGTTGAAATATTATGTTAAGTTTGATTACCAAATTATTTATAATATCATATTATGGAAGTCAAATTCATAAATACTGCATAGAAAGCGTACCTCATTTATAAGGATAGAAGAAATATATTCTTACTTCTTTTTGAATAAATACATAATGTTTGAATGCAGAATGCCGATCCACTCATACAGAGGTCGGTGTATAACCTGTATCATTCAGTTTTGAGAAACTAATAAAGAAAACACATGTAGTAAATAAACGGTGGTTATTCCTCATGTCTTTACTTTTTAAATGCTTTCTATAGTTGAAACTCCACTCACAAATTTTTAAACCAATCCAAATCAAATTATTATGTCAAACACAATTCCCTCATCAGGAACCTTATCGATAGGTTCAGCGGTATTACTGTCTTCTGAAGACAGAGAAAAATTGCTCAACGGATTTAATAAAACCAGTTGGGATTATCATCATGAAGAAACCCTGGAATCTCTTTTCCGGAAACAGGCAATCCTTCATCCTGATAAGACTGCTGCGGTTTATCAGAATCAGAAGATTACGTATGGAGAGTTGGATCAGAGAAGCAATCAGGTAGCCAACTTATTACTGAGCCATGGTATCAAAGAAGGAAAATATGTTCCCATCTGGCTGGACCGCTCTTTAGAATGGATCATTGCTGTACTTGGAGTTATCAAAACAGGTGCGGCCTACGTTCCAATAGACCCTGCTTATCCTGTCAAAAGAGTTGAATATATTCTTTCCGACACCACTGCCGATCTTATCATTACCAATCAAATTCTTGGAGAACTTTTATCAGAAACCGAAAAGGTAAAAGTATTTGATCTGAGCAATATGGAGAATCTTAATCAGTTATCATCAGAATATCCAGGAATTAATATCCATCAGAATGCCCTTGCATATACCATTTATACTTCAGGCTCGACGGGTAAACCCAAAGGTGTAATGGTTAGCCATCAGGCCATACAACATCTGGTAACATGGCACAACCATCATTTCCATGTGGATCACAGTTCAAAACTGACTCTCGTGGCGGGATTGGCATTTGACATTTCTGTGTGGGAAATATGGTCGGCCCTTACTTCAGGTGCAACGGTTTTTATTGCAGACAATGAGGATAGAACAGAAGCTCAGGCGTTGGTAGATTACTACAGAAAAAATTATATTACCCATGGCTTTGTGCCTACTGTTCTCGCTCCTTCTGCAGTGGATATTACCCGCAATTATAATGACCTGAAGCTCAAATATCTCTTTACAGCAGGTGAGAAGCTAAAGCCGGTACTTACTTCAGAATTAAGCTATGAGCTGGTGGATTATTATGGTCCCACAGAATGTACCGTATACGCTACTTATAAAAAAGTGAAAGATATTAACGGGAAATATGTATCATCTATTGGCAGACCCATTGCCAATGCAAAAGCCTATATTTTAGGTGAAAACAAGGAATTGCTGCCCGTAGGAGCTGTTGGAGAACTCTGTATTGGAGGAAATCTTTTAGCAAAAGGGTATCTTAATAATAAAGAACTTACGGATGCCAAATTTATTACGAATCCATTCAATGAAGCAGAGAAAATCTACCGTACGGGAGACCTGGCCAGATGGAAACAGGATGGTGAGATTGAATTCCTGGGAAGAATTGATAATCAGGTAAAAATCCGGGGATTCAGGGTTGAACTTGGGGAGATAGAACGTTCACTGATCCGGCAGGAAAATATTAAAGAAGCTGTGGTTATTGGTAAGGAAACGGAAGGAAGTACCAAATACCTGATTGCTTTTGTTGTATTAAAACCCCACGTGACAACAGATATTTCATCAATCCGGAATGCTCTCAAGGCAGAGCTTCCAGGGTATATGGTTCCTGCACAGATTATTTTTATAGATAAAATCCCGTTAACAGCAAATGGTAAAACAGATACTCAGGTCTTAAAAGATCTGGCCGATAAAGAAGTAAAAGAATTGGTTTCATCTGAACCGCCAACTAACGAGACAGAGAGAATTATTACAGATGTCTGGTCGTCTGCTTTGGAGCGGCCTGTTATTAATATTACAGATAATTTTTTTGATATCGGAGGAAACTCACTGCTGGTTGCAGTTGTTGCAGTAGCTTTACAAAGAAAGCTGGATGTGAAGGTGTATCTGCGTGATATCTATCAGTATCCGGTACTGCAGCAGCTGTCGGAAGTTCTTATTGAGAGATCCGGAGAAACCAGAGAAGCCATCCCCGCGGAAGATGTGGAGCCCTATGTAGAACTTCAGAAAGATGTGTATCTCGCCCCCGGAACTGTTTTTGCCGGCGGATTTGATCCTCAGCAGGTGGAAAATCCTGCCGCTATATTTTTAACGGGAGCTACAGGATTTGTAGGAATTCACCTGTTGCAGGAACTTCTGGATACTACAAATGCTGATATTTACTGCCTTGTAAGAGCTCAGGATGAATTTTATGCGATGGAAAAGATTGACAAATGCTTTAAACAATACCATATTCCACATAATCCTGAACAGAAATCACGGATCATTCCTGTTATCGGAGACCTGACCTTGCCATCCTTAGGATTGTCTCAGGAAACATTTACAAAGCTTGCCAGGCAAACCGATCTGATTTATCATTCCGGAAGTTCCGTCAACTTTATCGAACCGTATTCCTATATGAAAGCTCCCAATGTAGAAGGATTACGGGAAGTTATAAAACTGGCGGGAGCAGAAAAAACAAAATGTCTCGCCTTGCTGTCAACTATTTCCGTATACAGCTGGGGACACATTTTTACCGGAAAAAAGGTAGTGCTTGAATCTGATGATATTGAGCAAAACCTGATGTCTGTAAGCAAAGATATCGGATACGTAAGAAGTAAATGGGTGATGGAAGCGGTTGCCGATTTAGCAGCAAAAGAAGGACTGCCATTGATTACTTACCGTCTCGGATATGCTATGTGCCATAGTGAAACAGGAGCAAGTGCATCTTACCAATGGTGGTCCGGATTGGTGAAAAACTGTATAGAGTTCAAATCTTACCCTGCACTTACAGAGCTTAGAGAAGGTCTTATCACCGTAGATTATATGACCAAAGCCATGGCTCATATCACAAAAAATAAAGACGCGATAGGCAAAAAATTCAATCTGATTGCCCGTCCGGAAACCGATCTCACTTTAGAAGAATTCTTTGAACTTCTGAAAAAATATTATCCTTTCACACTCGAAAATCTTCCTTATAAAGAATGGAGAAAGCAGTGGGAAGATGACAGTAAGAACAGGTTGTATCCATTAACAAGTCTTTTCAGGGACAATATTCATGAAGGCTTATCCACTGTAGAACTTTACCAGAATACTTATATATGGGATTGTTCCAATGTTATTCAGTATCTGGAGGGATCAGGCATTCAGGAACCGGTATTTGATAAAAAAATGCTGGACTCCTACTTAAAATATCTCGGAATTCCGGTTGAATAGTATTGAATCATTGAAAAAGCCCAGACAGAATATGTTTGGGCTTTTAATTTTTATTCGGCAAATACGTCAGGTTTTGTCGCAGTGGACGAGGATATTTGTATCAGGATAATGAAAAAATCTTATTTCATTTTTTTAATTAACTGAAAACCAAACAGGATAGATGAATAACGTTATTGTATTGTCAAAAGATTTCGCTGCCAATGAAAGTGCAGTGGTGGATATTAAATCCCGGGGATTTGTAAATCCATTGGGAGTTCTTACCTTTCAAAACAAAACAGGACAGTCTGCACAATTTCTATGGCAGGGAGATACATTCTATAACAGAGAAAATGCTGGATATTTTAAAGAAATAAATAACGACCTGGGAGTGAAGGTAAGCCATTATGAAGGCTTTATAACCGTTACCAATGGAGGAGGAAAACAATATCTGGAAGGAGCACTGAAACAATAATAAAATGTATACACTTTTATTTTCCGAACAGCATAATAAAAAAGGTCAAACAATATTGTCTGACCTTTTCTTATCTGAAGATTAGTTGATGGTTACTTTAATCACATTCTGTACAGCAGGAACAGGATATTGGATTCCTACTTTGGAAATACTCATGTTTTCACTTTGTGGAGTTCCGCCAAACAGCGCCTGGTGATTTCCCGCTCCCGGATATTGATCAATACCAGTTCCGGAATCAAATAATGAAGTTTTTGAACTAAGGTCTCCTTTAGTATTCGCATCAATATTTTGTTCATTGGCATAGAACCAGTCATTGGAAAATCCGAACATTGTTACGTAGGCAATTTTATCGCCCGGCTCAGCATTAAAACTTGTTGTTACTTTGCTTCCCGGTGCTACAGGAGCACTCCCCGCAACATATACACCTTTCACATCAGATAGAGATTTCAGACTATTTTGAAGCTTGGTTACGTTTCCGAACTGTGCAATGTCTTTCAGGCCTATTCCGCTGTCTGATTTTCCTAATTCATAAATTGGATTTTTATCCCCGCGGTAAACCACCACCAGGGCAGGAGAAAGCCCGGTCATAATTCCTGTGTTGGCGTTCAGTTTCGTCATCATTTTACTTATATTTCCCATTTGAGCAATATCTGTAATCTCAGGATTTGATAAAGCATCAGGAGTAAAAAACGGAGCACTGTTCAGCAGTTGAGAGCCGTTATAGTTGGAAACCGCCCATACACCTGGAGAAAAAGGAGTTTCGTTGGCCGTTCCGCCGGATGTATTGGTAATCGTGAGGGTAAATTCCGAACTTACATCATTGTAAGAGAGATTGAGCTTCATAAGCTGGGAAGCATTGACATTAGGAACCTGCATGACAGGCTTGCTTTCAGCTTGTCCGGTGGTATCATTTTTAGTTCCGTTATCCCATAACCGGACGCTTGAAGAAACATCTCCGGTAATAGCATTTCCATTGGCATCAAACAGTTTGATACCTGGCTGCTGCGAAGCAAAAAACCAGTCTTTTGAAGCTCCATACATGGTGGCAAACATTAAAGCCTGAGTTTTTCCTGCACTGAATGTAACAGAAACCGATTGTCCGGGCATAATCACAGGAGGGGTTCCTGTTCCCTGAAAACTTCCGCTTTGCACAAAATCTTTGGGAGTTACAACGTTTTCAAAAGTAATAGTTCTTTGAAAAGCCGTATCCGTCATCATGGCATTATCCGAATCACGGCATGAAGAAAGAGTGAATGCAGCTAGAGTAGCCGCTGCTAAAACTGATGTTCTGAAAATAAACCTGTTCATAAAAGTAAATTTTTATAGTTATAATTGATATCTGTAACTATAGTCGGCTACTTTTTGTGATCCTGACAAAAAAATATTTTCTTAATTCAGTTTTTTTTCAGGTATAGTTTTTTAGAATGAAAAATAAAATCAATTATATTCCCTTTTTTCCGTCCAGAATCATCCGGATCATTTTTATCTTTCGGTTTTCTCTGGTTTCAGGTTTCCTGGCTTCCTCAATCCAGCGGATGTATTCCTTTCTGTGGGTGTAGCTCATTGCATCAAATAAGGCTTTTGCTCCCGGATTTTCTTTAAAAACAAGGGCAGTATCATCTGCAATTTCAACCACTCTTTCCTCCTTGTCTTCAATAAGGGATACGGAAACCTCATCTCCGAAGGTTTTACCAAGTTGCTTTCTGATCTCCTGTGTCAAACCTAAAATATGACAGTCGGATTTCATTTTGGCAAGACTTCCGCGGTATTCAACTTTATCATCAAACAGGACTTTTATCTTTACCTGTCCTTTTTTGTGAAACAATTTCTCTGTAGAGAATGGAAATTCTACAAACGCAGCATTCATTGCTCCGTTCTGCTGGATAATGGCTGTAAATTCGATACGTTCAGGATTCATGATAAATATTTTAATAATCAAAAATAAAAAAACCGTGAAAGTAAATTTCACGGTTTCAAAAATATATCAGATAAGATGATTATTTTTTAACTTTCTTAGGCATTGTTGTAGTACCTGAATTTTTAGTTTTTGTATCCGCCGGAGTATTGGCATCTCTTACAAGCTTCAGCTCGTCAACTAATCTTCTTGCACCTGCAAACTTATCGATTGTCCAAAGAACAAAACGAACGTCTACGTTGATGGTTTTCTGCCATTCAGGCTCGAATACGATATCACCGCTTAATGCTTCGCTGTTTCCGTCAAAAGCGATACCGATAAGGTTACCGTCTCCGTCAATTACCGGAGAACCGGAGTTACCCCCTGTAATATCGTTGTTAGAAAGGAAGTTTACAGGCATATAACCTGCAGCATCAGCATACTGACCGAAATCTTTAAGGTTGTAAAGATCAATCACTCTTTGAGGAAGATCAAATTCTTCATCACCTTTCTTGTATTTTCCAACAAGACCAGTCATATCTGTATAGTAGTTATCCGTAATTCCGAAATAGTTTCTGTCATTTCTGATAGGTAATTTATCTACAGTACCGTAAGTTAATCTCATTGTCGAGTTAGCATCCGGGTAGAATTTCTTCTCAGGCATAGCTTTCATTAATCCCGCTAAGAACAGACGGTTGTTTTTTGCAAAGTTGTCATCTATTTTTACAAATCTGTCTGTGCTTATCTTTTGATCAGCAACAATTCCGTTAGCTGCCTTCCAAAGTGGGTCAGCATCAAGCTTCAATGCATCCGGATTCAATAAGAAGTTCGTTGCAGAAGTCTTATTAGCAAAGATTGAAGAATACGCCAAATTAGAAACCGTTTTAGCATCCAGTCCTAAAATAGTAGCAGAAGCAACTTCCGGGTTTTTAACTCTTGCCTGGTAAAGGCTGGTCATAGCAGCAAGCATTTCTCCTTCCAAAGCAGGATTGAAGTTTTCATAAGCAGCTTTGATAGCAGCTTCTGTTTTAGCTTTCATCGCTAATCTTCCCTGCATATCCTGAGCAGCATACGCTTTAAGAGCAGATCCGACCTGAGCAGCAAGGGTAATATATTTTGCATTTCTTGTAAACTGAGTAGCATAGTTTCTTTCAACATTTCTATCAGAAACCTGCTTATAGTATATACCAATATCTTCTAAAACGCCATTATACTGATCATTTCCTGGCATTGCAGCCCACTTATTGTAAGTTTCCTCAATCTTTTGTTTGTCAGAAATAGTTCCGTTTTTCTCTACGGCATCAATAGTTCCCTGTCTGTTTTTCCAGTAGTTAGCTACAGAAGCATATTGAGAAGCATAGTTAAGCTGAGTGGCCTTATCCTTGTCCATGTATTTTTTCATAACATCCATAGCCAGTTTAGAAGCTTCAACCCATGCCGGGTAATCTTTAGTTACCATCTGCTGAATTCCGTAAGAAGTCAGGTAACGGTTTGTTCTTCCAGGGTATCCTAAGATCATTGAGAAGTCACCAGGCTTAATTCCTTTAAGAGAAACCGGAAGGAAATGCTTAGGCTTCAGCGGAGTATTGCTTGGAGAATATTCAGCAGGATTTCCTGCAGCATCAGCATACACTCTGAAAACGGTAAAGTCTGCAGTGTGTCTTGGCCATTCCCAGTTATCTGTATCTCCTCCGAATTTTCCTAATGATGAAGGCGGAGCACCTACCAATCTGATATCTTTATAATCCTGGTATACAAAATAGTAGAATTCATTTCCGTTGAAGAAATCTTTTACGACTACCGTATATTTTCCGTTTTCAGAGTTTTCTGTCTGGATAGCCTTAGTTTCAGCATCGATAACAGCTTTTCTCTCTGCTCCGGTCATATTGTTGTTTAGCTTAGAATTGATTCTTTGCGTAGCATCATCCATTCTTACTAAAAATCTTACATAAAGATCCTTTGCATTGAACTCGTCTTTCTGTTTCATTGCCCAGAAACCGTTCTTCAAATAATCTTTTTCTGGTGTAGAAGCCGCAGCAACAGCACCGTAACCACAGTGGTGGTTGGTAAATATAAGTCCTTTATCAGAAACAATCTCCCCTGTACAGAAACCACCGAAACTTACGATAGCATCTTTTAAGCTTGAATTGTTCACTGAATAAATTTCTTCAGGCGTAAGATGCAGACCCTCTTTTTGCATATCAACACCGTTAAGTCTTTTGATGAGCATTAGCAGCCACATCCCCTCATCCGCCCTCATCTGGGCAAAGCCCAGTAAGAAAGTGAATAGTAGAAATAGTCTTTTCATTTTATAAAATAATTTTTGTGTTGCTAATTTACTAATTTTTACGAGATTCTGTCCCGGAATGGTATGAAAATGGGATGATAATCCGCATGAAAAAGATACTATTACCACTTTTTACAGCTTTACTTTTAGGAGTTGTTTTAAATTGTTCTTCAGTACCCGCCAAAGATCCCTTTCTTCAAAGGCAATGGATGCTGGTTTCTTTTGATGGTTTTTCAAAAGACCAATTAATGGCTAATAAAGCCGAATTCAATCTGACAGCCAATAAGGTAAAGGGTAAAATTCAGGCGAGCTCTTATATGGGATGCAACCGGATGTCTTTTATGACTGAATTTAAAACAGGAGGAAATGTGAAAATCTCAAAAGGAGTGAGTACAATGAAAGCCTGTCAGGATATGAATCTTGAAATGTCTTTTCAGAAGAAAATAGAAACGATGACTCATTATTCTATTGACGGGCATTTTTTGAGTTTATCCGATGATCATGGAAATTCAATAAAATTTGTAGCTGCTGATTGGGATTAATGAAGCTCCCTTACCATACAAAAGTCCGCCTTGCAGCGGACTTCTTTGATTGAAAAATCTAGTTTGGTTATCAGCTTTTTGAGGTTATTAGCCTTTGAGAGTTATTAGTTTTTGGGAATCGTTTTTTTTATTTCTTCCAGAGTTGCTGTGTTAGGCAGCCCGGTAACATTCATTTTTGTGTTCCTAGAATTTGTAGTATTGTGATATGCCTGTCTGTTGGGAATTGTTTTTTTGAGGTCTTCAAGACTAGCTGTGTTGGGAAGAAGCTTGCCTGAATTGTCTGCAGCTGCTTTGGTTTTGGATTCCTGTTTTTTTACTTCAAGGCTTTGATCAGAAGCAAGACCTGAGCTGACAGTTTTCTTTTCATTATTTTCCTTAGCTTCCTGCATCAGTTTAGCCTGCTGTTCCTGTGCCTGTTTTACAACCAATGTCTGATCTTCCTCTGTCTGAGCTGCCTTTTTATTTTCCTGAGCATAGATAATAGTGCTTAAAAATAATAACGGGATAATGTATGCTATTTTCATGACGGTTTATTTTATGTTGACTAATACTTGAATTTTTCCAATCTCTTTTTGGTCATAATCCTGAAGCGCTTTTCCGATTACCTGTCCTATTTTTACCTTATTGATATCTGCTTTCATGGCAACACCTGCTTTAGATGAAGTTACCAAAAGGTCTCCTCTTTTTATTTTTCCGTTCTCAAGACATACCTTGGTCGGAATGACACCAATGACGCCCATTGGAACTTTATCAGAAATATCAGTGTCAATATGTTCTTCTGTGAGAAGTACACCAGGTTTGGTAGCATATACACCTGCCACAAGACCGGAATAAGGTGTTGATGATTTTTCAACGGTTCTGTCTGTGCTGGTTGAGATGACCAGAATATCACCGGGTTCATACTGGACAATACTTCCGTTTACATCAAACGCTTCAGCAACGTCAGCACCGCTGTTTTGAGTTCCGCCGTTAAAAAATCCACGTCCTGCAGAATTGATTCTTGCTACATTCACTGTACCCGGATTTCCGGACTTAAATAAAGCAATAGATCCGTTGCTGTGGGTTTCAACAGTAAGTGCTGGATTGGTATTGGCTGTATTGTAATTTACAAATCTTGCAGCTCGTCCTTGTCCAAAATTAGGAACCCAGGCATAAATAGCGTTTCCTGTTCCGTCTGCAGTAGTTTCTACACCATCTCCCGTGTTGGATGCATTGGCGGTGATACCATTACCGTTACCATCTGCAATGGCAATCAAGGCAGGGCCGTTTCCTGCAGGATTGGATGCGTGGAAAAGGCCTGCATATCCTCCGGTTCCGGAAGATACTCCATAAATTCCTGCTGTGCCGAAGTTGGCAAACTGTGAATTGACTTCTCCTCTTACTGCAGGAGAGGTTCCGGTCACTTTATCTACCTTGAAATTACCTGCAATACCGTTTCCAACAGTGGTTACAGTGATAACATCGCTGGTGTTTGATTCATTGAAAATATTAAATCTTCCGGCACGTCCTGTAGCAAAAGTAGGAACCCATGCATAAAGCGCATTTCCGGCACCGTCAATATTGGTTTCAACCCCATTGCCGTCTTTACCCGCATTGGCTGTAATGGCGTTACCGTTACCGTCTGTCAAAGCGATCAGTGATGCTCCGTTTCCGGCAGGATTGGAAGCGTAGAATAGTCCGGCTCGTCCTCCGGTTCCGGATGAAACACCAAAAATAGCAGCAGCACCAAAATTTCCAAAAATAGTATTGACTTCCCCTCTTACAGCAGCTCCAACACTATTGGTATTATTGAGTACAAAAGAAGCAGCATTCCCTTTGGTATTATCAGGGATGTTTCCATTTCCGTTAGATGCCACTTCAAAAGTATTAGCATCAGTATTTGTATTGTTGAAATTTTCAAATCTTCCCGCACGTCCGGTACTGTTATTTAAACCTACCTGACCGTAAACACCGATACCCGTTCCGGATGTATTGGTAGCTACAAATCCTCTTACTCCATATCCGCCTCCGTCATTACGGCCTACGACTGCTCCGGCAATATCACTGGTGGTTCTGCCCACTACAGCTTCACCACCACCGTTGTTATCACCTACAACACCGGCGGAAGTCTGTGCGGAAGTTATTCCATGCAGCCCAAATCCGGCTCCTGTAGAGCTTCTGACTCCGGTTCCGTTTCCTGAAGTGGTAACATTGATAACCGTACCGTTTCCTACACTGGATGCACTAAGGGCAACATTATTATTCGCATTATTAAAGATTGAAATACTTGCGGGAATCCCGTTATTACTGGTAGCGGTAAGACCCGTTCCTGTATTACTGTTGGCATAAACCCCGGTTCCGTTGGCGCTGGCATTACCATATACACCCAGTCCATTCGGAGTAACACCATATACTCCCCAGCCACTTCCGGCCTGGCTTCCGTAAACCCCGACTCCAAGTCCTCCTGTTCCATTATTAATACCGCGTACAGCACTGGAAAATCCACCGGGAGAAGCACTGTTTACAATTCCTCTTACTGCAGAAATATTGGATGTGGTAGTATTATTTATTCCCTCCAGGGAAGTACCATCTCCATCGTTGATCAATGAAAACAGAGCCGAAGCATTATTAACCGTTGTGCTGTAAGGAATGGCAAAGCTTCCGCCACCGCCACCCGCAGATTTGGCATACATTGCATAAGGAACACTTAACAGCTGGCTGGTTCCTACTATGGTATAGCTGGTTCCTCCGGCAGGATCTGTTTCTGTTTTTAAGTAATAGCTTCCTGCAGGCCAGTTGATGGTAGCGAATGTTCCTGTAAGTACAGTTCCGGTTCCTATTTCAAGGCTGATAAGCCCGTTGGCATTTGTGTTTCCGGTGAGTCTTTCAGAGTAGACTGCGGCTCCGGCAGGAGATCCCTGTAATATGCTTACTTTTACAGCAATGGCTTGATTGACTAATAGTTGTCCGGATCCGTTTCTCATGACAGCCTGGTAGCTCATTTTTTCCGGAGCCTGAGAAAGTCCCATAAAGAAACCTATCAGAATCCAAAACAGTAATAATATTTTTTTCATGGCATTTTATTTTTTAATGATTTTAAAAGTTTTGATATTTTCCCCATTTTGGGTAATTCTGATAATGTACATAGCAGAAGGAAGTGAGGAGAAATTAAGCTCAGATTTTGATTGTGAAATCTTATCTTTTTTTACCAGCTTGCCCTGAGCATCAAATAGCTGATATTCTGACCCTTTAAAATTATTTGAAGTAAAATCCAAATACAGATAATCTTTAAAAGGATTAGGATATAACAAAATGTCTTTGAGTTCAGAGGAATTTTCCAGAGTGGTAAGTGTGATGATTTCGTAAGGCTGTTGAACACCTTCGAGAACTTGTCCTGTTCCTTTTTCGAGGTAGGTTGTCTGGCCCACACTGTAAGAAACAAAACCATTAGCTGCTGATGCATCCAGTCCGGTTGCCAAAACTGCAGATTGTGCGTGCAGTATGGGGATGGAAAAGACAGACAGAATAATACAGTAAATAGATATTCTTTCCATGGATAACAGTTTTGGTGATTAATAGATGTGTTTTCTTGGGGAATTTGGGAAGACTAAATTACCACCTATCTCCATTGATTGGCAGGAAAATAGACCAACGGCAGAAATAATCGACCAATGGCATTGGTGAATTATTATGATGTGTTTTTAAGGATTAAAAAAGGAAAGATTGTCCTTGTAAGTTCGGCCAATAGGAAGTTTTATACGATGTGGAAGTTCTATTTCGTGACAGCTTTTTCCGCGGATAAGATGACGTGGGACAGCATAGCTTCTGTGTATTCTGACAAAAGAATTAAAAAAACTTTTTTGCAGAAGATTTCCCAGCGAATGTAAAATACAATGATTTTTTTCAAGTGTGATGATTCTGGTGTAATCTTTCAGAGCTTCCAGGTAGAGAATATCTTTCATTTTAATCTGAAAAACATGACCACCTTCTTTTATTTTGATGCAGTTTTCTCCCACCATGGCATCATAGCATTCACATTTTTCTTTTACTTCAAAAAAATCAAAAAGCTTTTCCATGGAATAATGAAAGCGTTCTGCGGTAAGCGGTTTGGTAATAAAATCTAAAGTATTAATCTCAAAAGCGCCGGCAGCCAGTTCGGGATGAGAGCTTACGAAAATACAGGCAGGGATCTTATGGGCCAGCTTTCTGAACTCAAGACCGTTCATCCCCTTTAAATTGGTTTCGGTAATCAGGAGATCAACAGGAATGTCAAGATAGGGAACTGCCTTTTCAGCAGAGTCGAAAGTGGCAACAATTTCAATGTTTTGATATTGCCTGATATAATGCTGAAGAACCAGCCTGTCCAGTTCATCATCATCAATAATCATACATTTGATATGGGTAACCATGATATTCCGGAGATTAGTTTTTGATTTAAATAATTAAAAATCAGAAATTTATTATATAAAGTTATTGATTTTTTATAAATCATTCATCAGTAAACTTAAATTTATATTAAAATATGTTATTAAATAAAAATTGATTTTGTTTTTTTTCTGAAAAATATTAACTTGTAAAAATCATAAACATAGACAGAATTTAATGTTAGAAAAGAAAGAACATAACTATGAGAAAGCTGTCCTGGTGGGTGTTATTACCCAGAATCAGGATGAAGAAAAACTGACGGAGTATTTGGATGAACTTGAGTTTTTAGCTTTCACAGCAGGAGCAACCGTACAAAAGCGCTTTACCCAAAAATTAACTCAGCCTGATTCCAAAACCTTTATCGGTAGCGGAAAAGCCATCGAGATAAAAGAATATGTAAAAGAAAACGAGATCGGAACTGTAATTTTCGATGATGAACTCTCTCCTTCACAGCTTAAAAACCTGGAAAGGGAAATGGAGGTTAAAATCCTGGACCGTACCAATCTTATCCTTGATATTTTTGCCCAGAGAGCACAGACTTCTTATGCAAGAACTCAGGTGGAGCTGGCACAATACCAGTATCTTTTACCACGACTGACAAGAATGTGGACCCACCTTGAGCGTCAGAAAGGGGGAATCGGGATGAGAGGTCCCGGAGAAACGGAGATTGAAACTGACCGTCGTATTATCCGTGACAGAATTACATTGCTGAAAGAGAAACTGAAGACGATAGACAAGCAGATGGCTACCCAGCGTAACAACCGTGGGAAAGTGGTTCGTGCTGCTTTGGTAGGATATACCAACGTAGGGAAATCTACCCTGATGAATTCCATTTCAAAATCTGAAGTTTTTGCCGAAAATAAATTATTCGCTACGCTGGATACCACGGTAAGAAAAGTAGTAATTGGAAATTTACCGTTTTTGTTGACAGATACCGTTGGGTTTATCAGAAAACTTCCTACTCAGTTGGTAGAATCTTTTAAATCTACATTGGATGAGGTTCGTGAAGCTGATCTTTTGATTCATGTGGTGGATATTTCTCACGAAAGCTTTGAAGATCATATAGAATCTGTAAATCATATCCTGATGGAAATCAACGCTCATCAGAAGCCAATGATCATGGTTTTCAATAAAATTGACGATTTCAGCTATGAGAAAAAGGATGAAGATGATCTTACGCCTTCAACCCGTAAAAATATTTCTCTTGAGGAATGGAAAAAGACGTGGATGGCAAAGTCAAAGTATCCGACAGTTTTCATCTCTGCATTAACGAAAGAAAACTTCCCGGAAATGAAGAAAATGATCTATGATGAGGTCATGAAGATTCATATTTCCAGATTTCCATACAACGATTTTCTTTTCGAATATTTCGACAACGACGAAGAAGAAAGCAACAATTAATGAAGTATCACTTTTTCCTTTTATTCACCCTATTTTCGGTTTTTGGGTTCAGCCAGAAATCAAAAATTGATTTAAAAGCTATTGAGAAAAGTCTCAGGACTTCCGATTCTCCGTACAATTACGAGAAGCTTATTTTCAAATTTAAAGGATACCCAAAGTCTCTGGATAGTATAGAAGCTCAATATCTGTATTACGGAAGAAATTTTAGGAGCGATAAAATAAGCACATCGGGAGACAGCTTTAAAAGTCTTGTAGAAGCCTTTAAGCAAAATAATTTTGCAGACTGTATCAAGCAGGGAAAAGCTTTGTATGGTAAAGATCCTACCAACCTGGATATTCTGTTGATCCTTCTTAGGGCCTATGATTCGGTAAAAGATGGAAATAACTTTGTACACCATCTGAACCAGTTCCGTACCCTTACCGAAGGAATAAGAAGTTCCGGAGACGGAAAATCCGAGAAAACAGCCTATATCGTCAATTCGGTAGGAGATGAGTATATTCTGCTCAACATTCTGAATATAGGACAGGATTATACCAGGAGTTCAAAAGCTTCTAAAGATGCGATGTTTGATATATGGGAAAAGGACGGGAAGCAGATTTATATCAAAATACTCTATTTGGAACTCACCAATTAATCTTAAAATAAAAACACTTAGTGGAATTATATTATTCATTTTCAGCATTAATCGTATTAGCATCCATATTTGCCTATCTTAATTATAGGTTTTTAAAACTTCCGAGTACCATCGGAATTATGGTCATTGCCATTGTGGTTTCCATTTTTCTGGTCCTTTTCGGAGAAACGGTTCTTCCCAGAACTTTCGGACATCTTCATAACCTGATGAACGGAATTGATTTTACAGAAGTTCTGATGGGTGCCATGCTTAATTTTCTGCTCTTTGCAGGAGGAATTCATATTAATATTAATGACCTCAAAGAACAGTTCAGACCTGTAGTAATATTTTCCACAGTAGGGGTTGTGATTTCTACTTTTGTAGTAGGATTTGGAATGTTTTATCTGCTTCCTTATGTGGGTGTTAAACTTCCTTTTATCTACTGTCTTGTTTTCGGTGCCTTGATTTCTCCTACCGATCCGGTAGCGGTTCTGAGTGTTCTGAAGCAAGCCAATGTATCCAAATCACTGGAAACAAAAGTGGCCGGAGAGTCTCTTTTCAATGACGGTATGGCAGTTGTGGTCTTTACAGTGATTTTGCAGCTGGCGATCGGAAAAGAAGTGGATCTGAGTGTTGAAACGATAGGATTGCTTCTCCTTAAGGAAGCTGGTGGAGGTCTTTTACTCGGGGTTCTGTTAGGATGGGTTACTTCAAGATTGATGCGTGAAGTGGATGATTATATTATTTCCGTATTAGTAACGCTTTCAGTGGTAATGGGAGGTTATCTTATTGCCCGTCAGATGCATATCTCAGGACCATTGACTATGGTGGCGGCAGGATTATTTATGGGAAATTTCAACAGAAGTTTCAAAATGAAGTCTGTTACCCAGGATTATCTGATCAAATTCTGGGAATTGATTGATGAAATCCTGAATGCTGTATTATTCCTGTTTATTGGGTTTGAACTTTTGATGATTAAAGATCTCAGACATTTCATGATTCCGGGCTTAGTGGCCATTGTGGTAGTTTTGCTGGCAAGATTTATTTCGATCTGGGGACCTACAAAATTTACTTCCCTGAGAAGAAGTTTCAGTCCGCAAACGGTGAAAGTGCTTGTTTGGGGAGGAATTCGTGGCGGAGTTTCCATTGCATTGGCGATGTCTGTTCCTAAAAGTGAATACAGTGAAATTATTTTAAGTATTACCTATTGTGTTGTCGTATTCTCAATCATTGTTCAGGGACTTACCATTGCTAAAGTGGCCAATCCGAATAAGATCGCGAAAGAGGAAGAAGAACAGGAGAATATTGCAGTAGAGGAGAAAGTGTAGATCTGACAGCCAATTATAAATATGAGTATCGTTAAAGAAATACAGGAAGCCCTTGCTGTTTTATCCATTCCCGAAAAGGCAGAGTTTTTTCCGAGATTTTTCAAAACAGGAAAAGGAGAATATGGCGAAGGTGACTTGTTTCTGGGCGTAAAAGTTCCGGATCAACGTTCTGTGGCCAAAGAATATTACTCAAAAATAAGCTTAAAAGAACTCAGCTCATTACTTTCTTCAACATATCACGAGCATAGGCTGACAGCTCTTTTTATGCTGATTTTAAAATTTGAAAAAACAAAAGATAAGGCGATAAAAGAAGAGGTGGTCGCTTTTTATCTGGATCTGTCTCGTCCTGAAATAGCGATACACAAAAAAGAATCGTTATGGCAGAAACATTAACATCCACGTACATTAAACGTACACAGAAGGATTACAGTTTAAGTTTAAAACTTCAAA